>NZ_JBNCAB010000095.1:0-26940 GCF_049805555.1 Burkholderia sp. DN3021
CGATAACTGCGCCAGTCTCCACACCAGAAACGTTGAGTGCACCGACGTTCGTGATGTGGTCGGTCGAGTTGCTACCGGAATCGCTCGTGAGCGCGACACCGGGCGCGGCGGCCGAGGTATCGAGCGTAAAGCTGAACGAGGTCGGGTCAGACGTGTTGCCCGCGACATCGGTCTGCCGAACCTGCACGTCGTTCACGCCTTCGACGGCGTTGAAGCTGGTGTTCCAGGTATGACCACCATCTATCGAATATTCGACGGTGGCGCCAGTTTCAATGCCGGTAAGATTCAGCGTGCCGATATTGGTGACGTGGTCGGTGGCGCTGCTGCCGGAGTCGGTGGTCAGAGCGACACCAGGCGCGGCGGCCGAGGTATCGAGCGTGAAACTGAACGACGTGGCCGACGACGTGTTGCCCGCGATGTCGATCTCTCGAACCTGCACGTTGTTCACGCCTTGGACGGCGCTGAAGCTGGTACTCCAATGTGCACCGCTGTCGATGCTGTACTGAACGGTTGCGCCGGTTTCGATGCCTGAGAGATTCAACGTACCAATGTTGGTGATGTGGTCGGTGGCGTTGCTGCCGGAGTCGGTGGTCAACGTAACACCCGGCGACGCGGCCGAGGTATCGAGCGTGAAGCTGAGCGATGTAGCTGACGATGTGTTGCCGGCCACGTCGATCTGGCGGACTTGAACGTTGTTCACGCCTTCAACGGCACTGAAGCTTGTGTTCCAATGCGCGCCGTTGTCGACGCTGTACTGAACGGTTGCGCCGGTTTCGATGCCCGAGAGGTTCAGCGTGCCGACGTTGGTGATGTGATCAGTAGCGCTGCTGCCGGAATCGGTGGTCAGCGCAACACCCGGCGCAGCAGCCGAGGTATCGAGCGTGAAGCTGAGCGACGTTGCCGACGACGTGTTGCCCGCCACATCGATCTGCCGAACTTGCACGTTGTTCACGCCTTGGACGGCGCTGAAGCTGGTACTCCAATGCGCACCGCTGTCGATGCTGTACTGAACGGTGGCGCCGGTTTCGGTGCCCGAGAGGTTCAGCGTGCCGACGTTGGTGATGTGATCAGTAGCGCTGCTGCCGGAATCGGTGGTCAACGTAACACCCGGCGACGCGGCCGAGGTATCGAGCGTGAAGCTGAGCGATGTAGCTGACGATGTGTTGCCGGCCACGTCGATCTGGCGGACTTGAACGTTGTTCACGCCTTCAACGGCACTGAAGCTTGTGTTCCAATGCGCGCCGTTGTCGACGCTGTACTGAACGGTTGCGCCGGTTTCGATGCCCGAGAGGTTCAGCGTGCCGACGTTGGTGATGTGATCAGTAGCGCTGCTGCCGGAATCGGTGGTCAGCGCAACACCCGGCGCAGCAGCCGAGGTATCGAGCGTGAAGCTGAGAGATGTAGCTGACGATATGTTGCCCGCCACATCGATCTGCCGAACTTGCACGTTGTTCACGCCTTGGACGGCGCTGAAGCTGGTACTCCAATGCGCACCGCTGTCGACGCTGTACTGAACGGTTGCGCCGGCTTCGATGCCAGTGATGTTCAGCGTGCCGACGTTGGTGATGTGATCGGAGGCATTGCTACCGGAGTCGGTAGTCAACGCAACACCCGGCGCCCCAGCCGACGTATCCAGCGTGAAACTGAACGAGGTCGGGGCCGACGCATTACCCGCGACATCGACCTGCCGGACCTGCACATTATTCACGCCTTCGACGGCACTCAAGCTCGTACTCCAATGCGCACCGTTATCAACGCTGTACTGCACGGTAGCACCGGTTTCAATGCCCGAGACATTCAGCGCCCCGACATTCGTGACGTGATCCGTCGCGCTACTGCCCGAATCGACCGCCAGCGCCACCCGAGGCGCCGTCCCGCCAGCCGTATCCAGCGTGAACGAGCACGAAGACACGGCCGACGCATTGCCGGTCACGTCGATCTGCCGCACCAGCACGGTATTCGTTCCTTCGACGGCGCTGAAGCTCGCGTTCCAGTGCGCGCCGTTGTCGGTGCTGTACTGAACGGTCGCGCCGTGCGCCACCGCGCCGACCGACAGCGTACCGTCCGACGTGATGTTGTCGGCGGCCGACATCCCCGTGTCGTGCGCCAGCGCGACGACAGGAGCGGGCGGCGCAATGTCGACATAGGCGGTCGCCCAGCTCAGCGTACCGTTGCCCAGCCGGATCGCGTACGTGAAGCTGTCCTGCGCGTAGCCGAGCGTATTGAAGCTGTTCGACAACCACGATGCGTCGAGATGGCTCGCGTCATACCCGACCTTGCCGTCGGACGTGATCCAGATGTGCGCGCCGTGCGCGCTGAAATCCGTGCTCACCGATTCCACCCGGCCCGTATCCTGCGTCAGCAACGCCGTCTGTTCGAGCGCGACGGTCGTTTCAGTGCCGGAGTCGAGCGAATAGAGCGTCTTGGCCGCGCCGCCGAGATCGTTCGCCATCACGTTCAGGTAGACGGTGGTAAGCGTATTGTCGGTGAGCCCGGTCTGGGCCGACGTAAATACGTCGTTCGTTGCCTGCGGCGTATTGCTGATGGAAACCGCGGTCCCATTTGAAGTCGTCGCCATGTCGTGCTCCCCGTCCTGTCATGTTTTAATGCGGGCGCTGCGCCGCCTGATGCCGCGCATGCCCGACGAACTGCAAACCGGTTCTCGTGTCAACGCTCGCGCAACGCCATTTCCTTGGTCTTGATGACGGGCTTGAGCAGGTAATGCAATACGGTACGGCGCCCGGTGCGGATGTCGACGGTCGCGATCATGCCCGGCACGATCGCGACCGGCTGGCTGCGGCCGCTCGGCTTGTTTTGCCGCGTCCGAACCAGTACGCGGTAATAGCTGTCCGGTTTTTCGCCGGGACGGTCCGGCACGATCGTGTCGGCGCTGATGTCCTCGACGACGGCGGGAAAGCCGCCATAGATCGAGAAGTCGTACGCGGACAGCTTGACCGTCGCGTCCTGCCCCGGATGCAGGAACGCGATGTCCGCCGGCCGCACGCGTGCTTCGATCAACAGCGTGTCGTCGAGCGGCACGATTTCCAGCAAGTCCATCCCCGGCTGGATCACGCCGCCCACGGTGTTGATCTTGATCTGCTTGATCATCCCTTTCAGCGGCGCGCGCACCAGGGTGCGCGTGACGCGATCCTCGAGCGCGACGTTGGCCGCACTCAGCGCCGACTGATCGGCGCGCGCGAGATTCAGTTCCTTCATCGCGTCGGCACGAAAGTGCGCGGTCGTTTCGTCGATCTTCTGGCGCGCCTCGCGATAGGCGGCTTCCAGCCGCGGCATCGCGAGCCGCGTCGCATCGAGGTCGCCCTTCATGTCGGTCGCCTGCCGCTCGAGCCGCAGCACCTCGACGTCCGATACCGCGCCTTTTTCCACCAGCGGGCTCGTCAACGCCAGTTCCTTCGCGACGAGCGCATAGCTGTGTTGCAACTGCACCTCGCGCGAGCGCTTTTCGGCGAGTTCCTGCCGGTGCTGTTCGGCCTGTTGCCTCAGCACGTCGAGATTGGCCTGCAATTCGCGCTGACGCGACTCGAACAGCGAGCGTTCCTCGTCCAGCAGGCCCGGGTTAGCGCGTGCCAGGCGGTCCGGCACGACGAACGCGGCACCGTTCGCTTCGGCGCTCAGCCGCGCGATGCGGGCAAGGAGCGCGGCATCCTTCGCCTGTCCTTCCTTGTACGACGACGTGAACCGTGTATCGTCGATGCGCATCAGCGGCTGGCCTTTCTGGACGACCTGGCCGACGCGCACCATGATCTCCGAGACGATCCCGCCCTCCAGGTTCTGCACCACCTGCACGCGGCTGGACGGAATCACCTTGCCTTCCCCGACGGTGACTTCGTCGACTTCGGCGAACGCGGCCCACAGGAGGGCGATGACGATGAACGCGAGCGTCGCCCAGAGAATCCAGTGAGTGAAGTAGCGCGGCCCCTCCATCGCGGCCGCGCAGCGTTCGCGCATGAACGCGGTATCGTCGGCGCGCGGCTTCAGCGCGGCGCTGATGCGGCCGCGCAGTGCGTTGAGCGCGGCGATGCGTTGCGTCGTCGGCGCGCCGGCGCCGTCGGGTTCAGCCAGCAGCGACATGGAGCTTTCTCCCTGCAAGAGCCGCGAGGACCTGGTCCTTCGGGCCGTCAGCGACGACGCGGCCCTGATCCATCACGATCAGGCGGTCGACGAGCGTGAGCAGCGACGGACGGTGCGTGACCAGCAGCAGCGTGCGGCCGGCGAGCTGGGCCGACAGGCGGGCCTTGAACAGCTCTTCGGAGCGGTTGTCCATCGCGCTGCTCGGCTCGTCGAGCAACAGCACCGGCGGCGACAGCAGCATCGCGCGGGCGATGGCGATGGCCTGGCGCTGCCCGCCGGACAACGCTTCGCCGCGTTCGCCCACCGCGAGGTCGAAGCCGTTCGGCACACGGTTGACGAAGTCCGCGACGCCGGCCACCTGCGCGGCGCGCAACACGGCGTCGTCGTCCGCGCCCGGCGCGCCCAGCACGATGTTGTCGCGCACGGTGCCGTTGAACAGCATCACGTCCTGCGGCACGTGACCGATCCCGCGCCGCAGCGCGGCAGGATCGTACTGACGCAGTTCGACGCCGTCGATCAGCACGTTGCCGGATGAAGGCGGGTAGAGGCCGAGGACGAGTTTTTCGATCGTGGTCTTGCCCGAGCCGACGCGCCCGATGATGCCGACGCGCTCGCCCGCGGCGATGCGGAACGACACGCCTTCGAGCGAGACGCCGCTCTGGCCGGGGTACGCGAAGCTGACGTTACGGAATTCGATCTCGCCGCTGAGCGCCGGCCGATGGACGAAGCGCTGCTCGGCCGGACGCTCGCCGGGCAGGTTCATCACGCCGTCGATCGACGCCAGCGCGCTGCGCGACTGGTGGTAGCGGGTCAGCAGCGACGCGACCTGGCCCATCGGCGCGAGCGCGCGGCCGGTGAAGATCGTGCAGGCGATCAGTCCGCCGGTCGTGAGCCGGTCGTCGCCGATCATGTACACGCCGCACAGGACCACCGCGAGATAGGCCGCCTGCTGCGCGAACATCGCGAAATTGACCGCGCATCCCGACAGCAGGCGCGACTTGAGCCCGAGCCGTGCGATCTCGCCGAGCATCTGCTCCCAGCGCGCCTGCATCGGTCCTTCCGCACCGTTGACCTTGATCGTCTCGAGGCCGACCAGCGTTTCGATCAACAGGGCCTGGCGCTGGCTCGCGTGCCGCTGGCTGGCTTGCACGGCCCGCGCGAGCGGCCCCTGCACGGCCACGCCCGCGCCGATCACGAGCGGCAATGCCAGCAGCGGCAGCCAGCCGAGCCCGCCGCCGACCCAGAACATCGCCACGACGAACACGATCGAAAACGGCAGGTCGATCAGCGCCGCCGCGGTCGCCGACGTGAGGAATTCCCGCACGGCTTCGAATTCCTGGATCTGCGAAGCGAATCCGCCGACGGACGGCGGCCGCGCAGCCATCCGGATGCCGAGTACTTTCTCGTACAGGTTTGCCGACAGGATCACGTCGATCTTCTTGCCGGCCACGTCGATGAAATAGCCGCGCAACGTGCGCATCACCACGTCGAACACGATCACGAGCGCGATGCCGGCCGCCAGCGCCCACAGCGTCTCGAGCGCCCGGTTCGGCACGACGCGATCGTAGACGTTCATCGTGAACAGCGGCATCGCCAGCGCGAAAAGATTGACCAGCGTCGACGCGAGCATCACTTCCGCATAGATCGGCCACGATTGCGCGACCACGCCCCAGAACCAGTGGCGCGGGCGCGGCACGACGCTTTCCGTGTCGCGTGCATCGAATCGGTGGGCCGGGCGCGCGAACAGCACGTGGCCGGCGTGGCGTTGCGCGAGTTCGGCCGGGTCGACGGCTTCCTCGCCGATACCGGTTTCAGGAAGGATCACCTGCATGGTGCCGTCCGCATTGCGGCGAACCAGCACGCAGGCCTGGCCGTCGTTGAGCAGCAGCACCGCGGGCAGGACCGCATCCGGGATGTCGGGCAACGCGCGCCGGGCCAGTTTGGCCGACAGACCGGCGCGCGCCGCGGCCCGCACGAACAGGGCCGGGGTGAGGCGCCGGCCGGCGAGCGGCAGGCCGGCCACGAGCGTGTCGACGCCCACCGGCCGGTCGAACAGCCGCGTCAGCACGAGCAGGCAGCCGAGCAACGGATCGTCTTCGATACCCGATCCGTGCGGCAGATTCCAGCCGTGCGCGGCGCTCGGCTCCCCGCTCGCGGCAGCGGCTTGTGTAGCGGCGGCCTGCATTACAGCACGCTGCCGGGCTGGTGACGGTCCGACCGATGCGGCAGTCCGTCGCGCGCGCACATTGCCGCCGTCAAGCGCTCCGTCTTGTTCATACCTCACCCCGATTGTGTGTGTGCTGTTCGTCGCTTGTGCGACTGCTTGTGACTGCTTGTGTTTGCGTCGGAGCAACAGCAAGGAGCGGGCCAGATGCAGCGACTGGCGCGCCTGGTGGGGCGGAGGCGGGCATGCGCCGACCGACGGCGGTATTCGAATGCCGGTTTGGTTTCAGGGCTGATACGTTGCGCCTGCGCGAGCGCCGTGCGATTTCGTGCCGACGCAGCGACAACGGCGCACCGGAGAAGGCCCGCACGCTACGCGGATCCGGAAACGCCGTCGGCACGGGGCCGGATCCGGTATCGAAAATGTTGCAGTCGTGAAACGCTTCGGTTTCAGGGGCGTATCGGCGGGGTACACATCGGGTCGCTGACCCGTCCGTCGGTTCAACGCCCGGCCGCGGTCAATCCACGATCTTGAACACCCGGTTCTTCTCGATCATGCCGGCTTTCGGCAGTGTGCCGTCGTCTTCGGCCTCGGCCTCGGGGCGCAGATGCCGTTCGTCGAACGTCGGCCCCGTATAGCGGCTGCGCGGCCGGATCACGTTGCCCACGCGCAGTTGTTCGATACAGTGGGCCAACAGCCCGACGCTGCGCGCGATCGAGAACAGCCCGAACGCCGCGTCGCGCGGCAACCGAAGCTGCACCGACAGCATCGCGAGCGCGACGATCGAGCCGCGCGACCAGATGGGTTTTACCGCGCTCGATAACGTCGCCGCGGTGCTTGGCGGAAGGGCGGCGCCGAACGCGCTTTGACGGGTAACGCCAGAGTGTGACGCGCAGCTCGCGGGGAGCATCCCCGCCGCTGGCGTGACGCAGCATCGGGGCTTCCGATGACCGGAGGCACCCGGCTGTTAGCACGGCGTTACACGTCAGCATCATTTTTCCGTTGATGTCGTGGCGCGCCTGCCGAGGTCCGGCACATGCCGGTAGCGACCCTCGAGCCGTCTATCAATTCCAGCTGGTTTGGGAAATCAATCGGCCGCATCGTCCCATCCGAACATTGCCCTTGCGATCAGGCGCTCAGGACAGCGACTGGAGTTGACCCTGTAATTCCGGACACAGCGTCACACTAAGGATTGCTGAATCTGGTTCGGAGCCAGATTGCCGATTGCTTCACTTGTGTTTGCTCTGAGCAACTGCGGCTCGCAAGGCGAGCAGATAGCTCTCGACCCCAAAGCCGCAGATTTGCCCATCGACGATCTCGGCGAATACCGAGTGATGTCGGAACGGTTCCCGGGCGTGAATGTTGGACATGTGCAATTCCACGACCGGGCAGATGAGAATAGCCAGCGCATCGCGTATGCCGTAGCTGTAGTGTGTCCACGCCCCGGCGTTGATCAGCACGGCGTCACAGCGCTCCTCGAAGGCTCGGTGAATGCGCTCGCACATTGCCCCTTCGCTGTTCGTCTGGAATGATTCCACCTGCACGCCAAGCTCGGCGCCGAGAGCCTGCAGCCGGGCATCGATTTCGGCCAGAGTGATCGTTCCGTACTGCACCGGGTCGCGCTTGCCAAACATATTGTGGTTGATACCGTGAAGCATCAGGACCTTTTTCATTCGTCACTCCGTTGCACGTTCAATCCAGCGGCACCGTGAGCCGGTCGATCACGGCACGGGTCTGGGGCCGCACGCCTCGCCACCAGTCGAATGCTTCCGCCGCCTGCTCCACCAGCATGCCGACACCGTCCGCGACACCCAGCACGCCCGCATTGCGCGCGAGTCTCAGGAAGGGCGTCAATCGCTTGCCATAGGCGAGTTCGTAAGCCGTGCCTGAAGGACTGAAAACGCTCGGTGGGACCGGAGGCAGATCGCCGGTAAGGCTGGCCGACGTCGCGTTGACCACCAGGTCGAACTGTCCCATCGCCTCGAGGTCGCCGTACCCGCAAGCGGCAAGCGGACCGCTCGTAGCGACTTGTTCGACCAGCGCCCGAACCTTGGCAATGTCCCGGTTAGCGACGACCAGTTCAGCAGGTCGCGCGGCAAGGAATGGCAGCAATGCACCACGCACCGCCCCACCGGCGCCGAGGATCAGCACGCGCCTGCCGGCCATCGGCAGGTTCAGGTTGACCTCGATGTCGCGCACCAGACCAACACCGTCAAAATTCTCAGCGACGATCCGGCCGTCGCTGAAGCTCAGCGCATTGGCGGCACCGGCCAGTGCCGCGCGTTCGCTGCGTTCGTCGGCCATCGCGAACGCCTTCAGCTTGAACGGCGCGGTCACGTTCATGCCTTTGCCGCCCGCTGCGATGAACGCGCGCACGGTCGCGGCGAACGCGTCCTGCGGCTCCAACGGTCCTTCAATTGCCGTATAAGACATGTCCTGCCGTGTCTCCTGCGCGAAGAGACCGTGGATCAGTGGGGATTTCGTATGGCCGATCGGGTTGCCGATCACCGCGTACTGGTCAGTCATCATGGCCTCACTTTTGAATACAGCACACCTTCAGTCTGCATCGCGTCGATCTCGGCAGCGCCGAAACCCAGCGATTGCGCCACTTCGGCGTTGTGCTGACCGAGATCGGGAGCGACCTCGCGGATCGTCGTGTCGCAGTCGGAGAAGCGGAACGGCAGGTTCGGCAGGCGCAACTTGCCGTAGCGCGGGTGCTCCTGCTCGACCACCATGCCGCGCGCCACGATCTGCGGATCGACAAGCACTTCGTCGATGCGCTGCACCTTCGCACAAGGCACATCGATGCCATCCAACAGCTCGAGCACCTGCGCGACCGGTCGGCTTGCCACCCAGGGCTTCACGACGGACAGAATGTCCAACCGGTTCGCGTTGCGTCCCGCGAGGGTGTGATAGCGCGTGTCAGTGCCGAAACCGGCCGGTCCTTCATGCGACTCGATCAGGGCGGCGAAGCGCTTCCACGCGTCGTCCACCTGGGCCGCGATGACGAGGTCGCCGTCGGCGGCACGAAACACGCCATAGAGTGTCGACGTGGGCATGTCGTGACCGGTCTGCTCGGGCACGGTGCCTTGCATCGTGTAGCACTGCACGGCGTACTCGTGCATCGACACCAGCGTGTCGTACAGCGCCATGTCGATGTGCTGGCCGCGGCCGCTCTTCACGCGACCGAGCAGCGCGGCATTGATCGCCGCCACCGCGTGAATACCGGTGTACATGTCGCCGAGCGAAATGCGCATCAGCGGGGGCGGCTCGCCGGGAGTGCCGATCATCTGCATGATGCCGCTCTTCGCTTCGGCAATCAGACCGAAACCGGCGCGATGCGCGTCAGGTCCCGTATGGCCGTAGGCCGAAATTGAGCAGTAGACCAGTTTCGGATTGCGTGCGGACAGTTCGTCATAACCAAGCCCGAGTTTGTTCAGCGCACCCGGCCGATAGTTCTCGACGAACACATCCGCCGAATCGCACAGCCGCTGCATGAACTCCTTCCCACGCGGGTCGCGCATGTTGACGCTGACACCACGCTTGCCCATGTTGAGCTGCAGAAAATAGCCGCTCTGTTCGTCGTCGAGCACCGTGGCGTGCTGACGACCCGCATCGCCGCTGCCGGGACGCTCGACCTTGATGACTTCGGCGCCGAGCGCCGCGAGACAACGCCCAACATACGGACCGGCCAGAAAATGGCTGTAGTCGACGACGCGAATACCTTCGAGAGGACGTGCTTGCATCAGAATGCTCCCGGTCGGCGCGGCACCATCAGACGATGCTCGCCATGCTGGACGACGTGGCCGTCCTGATTGATCAGCTCTGACGGCAGCACGACGATGCCCCAGTCGGGACGGCTCTTGCTCGCGCGCATCGTGCCGACGCGGAACTTGACGTGCAGCACGTCGTTGACCTTGATGGGCAAGTTGAAATCCCACGTCCAGCCGAGCGACATGCCCGGCAGGAAGCGGTAGTCGCTCTGGGTCTTGAGCCCATCGGCGATAGACAGGCCAAACAGACCATGTGCAACGATCGAACCGAAGTGGCTCGCGTTCGCGTATTCCTCGTCCACATGAACCGGTGTGTGATCGCCTGTCAGGTCTGCGTAGGCCAGAATGCGTTCCTTCGTTACCGTGTAGTTCGGGCTCACGCACTCGTCGCCCTCGCGGGCATCGTCCCAATATTTATCGACGATCGTCATCTCAAACCTCCGAGCGTGGATTGATGTCCAGTGCCCGCGCCACGCACGATGCGGGCTTTGCCTGGATCAGTTCGACGGCGAGGCCGTCCGGGAGGCGCAACCAGTTGCGTCCCTGCGGCATTTCGCTGACGTCATACTTTTGCGCGGCAGCCAGCGCGGCCTCCAGGTCTTCACACATCACGCCCAGGTGCCCGAGGCGACCTTCAGGCGCGTCATGCTGGGGGTTATGGATGAACTGCAAACCGCCGAGCGTCCAGTACTGTCGTGGTTCCTCGACGGTGCCGTCGACCTCGCGCATCGTCATGCCGAGAACGTCTTCGAAAAAGCGGATGTGCCAGTGGATGTCCTTCACCCAGATGGCGACATGCTCCAGATAAGCCTTGCTGCCGTTCATGCGGTTGTCTCCCTGTGTTGTCGGTCGGCCATCGCGCGCTCGATGCCCTTGATGCACGCGACCAGCGTCGCGTTGACGGGCGTCGGCACGCCGTGCCGTTGTCCCCAGCGCACGACCGCGCCGTTGATAAAGTCGATTTCGGTGATGGAGCCTTTTTCGAGGCTTTGCAGCATCGAGGTCTTGAAGGCTGACGAAAGTCCTTCGCCTGCCAGGTTCCACGGGCGTTCAGGATCGGTTGTCGAGAGCGTGACACCCGCGGCGTGGGCGACCGCGATCGCTTCGGCGACCGCCGCGAGCGCGGCCGCTTTCAGAAGCGGTTCGTCGTAAAGCTGGCCGTAGGTCAGGCCCGTGGCGCCCGTCAGCGCGCCGGTTGCGACATTGACCAGCAGCTTGTCCCACATCGTGCCGACGATGTTGTCGCTGACGGTGGTGGCCAGTCCGGCGGCATTGAAGGTTTCGGCGATCGCCGTCACGCGGGAGGTTATCCGGCCATCGAGTTCGCCGATATAGGTCGTCTTGCCAGCGACGCCTGACTCGATGTGCCCTGGATTGCGCATCACGCCGCCGACGTACGTCTTGCCGGCCAGTACGCGCTCGCGCCCGACGATGTCGGCGAGCACGTCTTCGTGCCCAAGGCCATTCTGCAGCGACAGGACCAGCGTGTCGGGTCCGATCAGGTCCAGCGCGCCGCGCATCGCTGCATCGGTATGAAATGACTTGACCAGCACGACCACCAGATCGGCGGCGCCGGCTTCGTCGGCACGCGTCGTCGCGTTTACCTTCACACGACGCGAGCCATTCGCGTCGTCCACGCACAGACCATCGCGCCGCATGGCCTCCACATGTGCCACCGAGCGGTTCAGCAGCCAGACTTCGTTGCCGCCTTCGGTCAGCGCCGCGCCGATGGCACAGCCCAGAGCACCCGCACCTAAAATCGCAATCTTCACTGCCGTCTCCTTGATCTGGAGACCAAGATACGATTCGGCACTCATGTCCGCAATGCAATGGATACAATGACATCATTGCACCAGACAATATTGCTATGAACCCGGCAGAACTCCCCGATCTGAAGCTGCTGCAGCTCTTCGATCTTCTCTACGATGTCCGCAGTGTCACGCGCGTCGCGGAGCAGCTCGGACAGAGTCAGCCGACGGTCAGCATCTGGCTCGGGCGTTTGCGGGAGCATCTGCAAGACCCGCTGTTCATACGTACGCCTGGCGGCATGGCGCCGACGCCGCAAGCCGATGCGCTGATCGGTCCGTGCCGGGAGATTCTCGAATCACTGCGGCGCTTCGCGGCGTGGGAGATTGCATTCGACCCCACCACCGCAAAGCGGCGGTTCCGCATCTGCATGACCGACGCGAGCCACATCACGCTGCTTCCGCGCATGCTGGCGCACGTGCGCGCGCAGGCGCCGGGGATCCGTCTCGAAGCGGCCAGAATCGACGGCAATACCGAACGCGCGCTGGAATCGGGTGAGGCAGACCTTGCGATCGGTCACGTGCCCTGGCTCGGCGGCGGCATTTACCAGCAGCAGTTGTACACGCAGGACTGGGTGTGTCTGATGAATAAGCATCATCCGCGCGGGCGCGGAAAGCTCGGGCTCAAGCAGTACCGCGCGGAAGGCCACGTCGCCATCTCGGCAGGGACCGGGGCGCAACTGCTGGAGCAGGCGCTTGTGCGCGAACACGTTGAGCGGGACGTCGTACTCGAGCTACCGGGTTTTCTCGGGCTCGGGGCCATCATCAAGAGCACCGACCTGATTGCCACGCTGCCGCGGCATATCGGCGAGACGCTGGCGAAGGTGAATGACCTGTCGGTGCATCCGTGTCCGATACCGGTGGCGGGATTTGCGGTGCGGCAGCACTGGCACGCCCGCTATCACCACGAAGCAGGAAATCGCTGGCTGCGCGATCTGGTCGCTCAGCTTTTCAGCAGTCTGCGCTGACGTTTCACGCGACGTCGACCATCTGATCGTCAGTTCTATCCCCGGGAACAGCCGTTCAGTTGACGTAGCATCGAATGGTCGCAGAGGGTGGCTAAGCGACATCCACAGAAATCCGCGAACAAAAAAAGGCCCTCACGGGCCTCTCGTCGACGAAGCGGCAGCCGCTTACCGCGTCAGCTCGGTAAAACCATCCAGCAACCGGTCGACATCGGCCGCTTCGATCGCGCCCATCGTCGAGATGCGGAACAGCTCCTTCGACAGCCCGCCTTGCCCCGCATAAATCACGAAGCCGCGAGCCTTCAGGCCGTCGTGCAGCGTCTCGTACGTGACGCCCTGCGGCAGCCGGTACGCGCGCAGCACGACCGACGACGCACCTTCCGGCAGCACCAGCGGCATTCCGCGCGCGGCGAGGCCGGCCTGTGCCCGGTCGGCGAGCGCCTTGTAACGCGCATGGCGCGCGCGCCAGCCGCCGGCTTCGTCGAACTCGCGCAGCGCCTCGACGAGCGCGTAGTACGCGTGCACCGACGGCGTGAACGGCGTGTTGCGCTGGTCCTGCAGCTTCGCGAGACGGCCGAGGTCGAGGTAGTACGTGCGGCTCGCCGCCTTCGCGAGCGCGCTGCGGCGCACGATCACGAACGCCGCGCCCGGCACGCCGTGCAGGCACTTGTTCGCGGTCGCGGCAACCGCGTCGATGTCGCCGCCGGCGAAGTCGATCGCTTCCGCGCCGAAGCTGCTGACGCCGTCGACGAGCAGCCTCACGCCGCGCGAACGGCAGACTTCGGCGATCGCGGCGAGGTCGTTCAGGCGGCCCGTCGTCGTTTCGTGATGGATCACCGCAACGTGCGAGTAGCCGCCCGCGTCGAGGCGCGCGGCGATCTGCGCGAGATCGGGCGCCTGCATCCATTCATGCTTCAGCACGTCGTGCGCGATCCCGTACTGCGTCGCGATCTGCGCGATCCGCTCGCCGTACACGCCGTTCTCGATCACGAGCAGCTTGCCGTCCTGCGGCACGAGCGCCGCGATCATGCTCTCGACGGCGGCCGTGCCCGAGCCCGTCATCAGCACGGCGGCCCATTCGGCCGGATCGAGTTCGTAGGCGGCGACGAGGCGCGCACGCGCTTCGTCCTGCAGATCGAAGAATTCGCTTTCGCGATGGCACAGGTCGGGTTGCAGCAGGCTGCGGCGCACGCGTTCGCTCAGCGTTACCGGGCCGGGGTTCAGCAGCAGCATCAAAGGGCTCCTTCAGCGTGGGCTTCGGCCTGCGCGGCGCCGATATGCCGCATCAGACGGGTCTTGACCTCGACCGGCGTGACGGTCGGGCGGGGCAGGCCGTCGGGCACGCCGGTGCGGATCGCAACGCGCACGAACTGTGCTCCGTCGCCCGGCGCAGCCAGCGTTGCATCGAGCACGTCGAGCGTGTCGCCTTCGATCGCCGACGCATAGCCGCATGCGGCCGCGACGCCCGCGAACGATACATGCTGAGACACGGTCGCCTGGCCGCCCGTCGATTCGTGCGCGCCGTTGTCGAGCAGCACGTGCGTGAGGTTGGCCGGGCCGTAGGTGCCGAGCGTCGCGAACACGCCCATCCGCATCAGCGCAGCGCCGTCGCCGTCGACGGCCACCACGCGCAGGTCGGGGCGCGCGAGCGCGAGGCCGAGCGCGAGCGGCGTCACGCAGCCCATCGAGCCGACCATGTACAGCTGGTTCGGGCGATCGTCGATGGCGTAGAGTTCGCGGCCGCAGAAACCGGTCGACGCGAGCACGACGGTCGAATCGACCGGCGTGTGCGCGATCACGCGCTGCAGCGCGTCGTGACGGGTCGGCCATGCGTCGGCCGACACGGCGCGCGACGACGCTTGCGCGGCGACATGCGCGCGCGGCTTCGCCGCCGGGTTCGCCTTCAGTTCATACGGCGCGACGCTGCCTTTCTGCATCACGAGCGCGTACGGGCGGCCCGTCGCGTCCATGTGCGCGATCGCGCGATCGAGCGCCGGGCCGACCTGTTCGGGGTCGGTCGGGAACGTCTCCCACGGGATCTCCATCGTGTCCAGCATCGCGGGCGTGATCGGGCCCATCAGCGCGTGCTGCGGCTCGTCGGCGACGCCCGGCTGGCCGCGCCACGTGACGATCAGCAGTTGCGGCAGGCGGAACGTCCAGGTCAGCGACGTCAGCGGGCTCACCGCGTTGCCGAGCCCCGAGTTCTGCATCATCGAGATTCCGCGCTTGCCGCCGAGCGTCGCGCCCGCGATCAGCGCGACCGCGTCGCCTTCGTTCGCGGCCGACACGTAGTGCAGCGTCGGGTCCTGCAGCACGTAGTTGATGAACGGCGTCAGGTACGAGCAGGGCACGCCCGCGTACCAGTCGAAGCCGCGTTCGCGCGCGGCCTCGACGAACTGGGCCGCTTCGATCATTGCGCGCCCCCGTTGCCGGCGCCCGGTTCGGACAGCGGCGTCTGGCCGTGCGCGAAGTCGCCCGCGCGGCGGAAGTCTTCGAGATCGTTGACGCCGCGCCAGTGGCCGTGCACGTACTGCACCTCGATCTTCTCGCCGGCGGCGATCAGTTCGTTGAGCAGCATCGGGATGTCGAGCGTGTCGAAATCGTCGCGCGCCTGCAGCGTCGCGAGCATCGCCTTCAGGCGATCGACGCCGGCGCCGCGCACGTTCAGCAGGCCGATCCAGCGGCCGTGCGGCGTGCCTGTGGCGACGTCGCTCGATACACGTTGCAGATACGTCTTCTGGCCGAACAGGCCGCGATCGTCCGCCGCCGAGCAGAGCGCGAAGTCGCGCACGCTCTGGTTGGTCGGCTCCGTCAGCGACGAATCGACGACGACGCTGAATTCGGCTTCGCTCTCCGCGAGGTCGCGCAGGATGTAGCTGCGGAACAGCAGGTCGCCGTACGAGATCACGGTGTCGCCCGTCAGGCGTTCCGCCGCGCATGCGAGCGACGCGAGTTCGCCAGTCTGCGCATGGCGCTCGTTGACGACGAGCTTGATGCCCGACGTGTCGATCGCGTCGGCGCGATAGCCGCCGACCACGGTGATGTCGTTCACGCCTTGCTTCTTGAAGCCGTCGACGAGCCAGCGCAGCAGCGGCTTGCCGGCGACCGGCAGCATGACCTTGGGTTTGTCTTCGGTGACGGCTTCGAGCCCCTTGCCGCGGCTCGCGGCGAGCACGACCGCCGCATTCGACGCGCGCGACGACGACGACAGGTAGATGCGCTCGGCCGCCGAATATTCGTCGGCGTCCTGCAGGCGGAAGATCTCGTTGACCGACGCGACGCGGTCTTCGACGTTGATCAGCGTTTCGTTCTCGTGGATCTCGCGCGCGACGGCCTGCATCGCGGAAGCCGATGCGCGGATCAGGTGGTTCGCCCAGATCACGGTGCTGATGCCGGCCTGGCGGAACACGTCGGTCGGCGTGCTGTAGTACTTGGTCGGCACGATCACGAGCGGCGCCTTGCCGCTCCATTCGCGCGCGAACTGCAGGATCTCGTCCGGGCGCGACAGCTTGCTGTGGATCAGGATCGCGTCGGCGCCGGCTTCCGCATACGCGTTCGCGCGGCGCAGTGCCTCGTCCATCCCCCAGCCCGCGATCAGTGCCTCGACGCGCGCGACGATCGAGAAGTCCGGATCGGTCTGCGAATCCTTGCCGGCCTTGATCTTGCCGCAGAACTCGTCGATCTCGGCGAGCGGCTGGCGCTCGCCGTCGATGAAGCTGTTCGTCTTCGGGAATTGCTTGTCCTCGATGCAGACGCCGGCGATGCCGCGCTGTTCGAGCTTCTTCACGAGGCGGCGCACGTTGTTGAAGTTGCCGTAGCCGGTGTCGCCGTCGAGCAGGATCGGCAGGTCGCTCGCGTCGGCCATGAACTCGAGCACGTCGACGACCTGCGTCCAGCTGGCCTCGTTGTTGTCGCGCACGCCGAACTGCGCGGAGATCGCGAGGCCCGATGCCCAGATCCCCTTGAAGCCGGCCTCGCGGACGATCCGCGCGGACAGGCCGTTGTGCGCTTCCATCAGGAATTCGAGGTCGCTGCTGACGAGCATGCGGCGCAGGCGCGCGCTGCGCGATTCGGTGAAGTTGGGTTCGCGTGCGTTCATCGTGCGGCTCCTGCGGTGGTGCGTTGAATCAGGGGAAGGATTTCTTGGGTGGCGCGTGCAACGTCGTTCGGGAAGTCGATCTCGATCCACGGCGAGCCGGTGACGTCGGCGACGTCGAACGAATGGCCGCCTTCGAGCAGCAGGTCGCGCACGGCTTCTTCGTGCGGCATGTTCGAGCGGCCGCTGTCGACGTAACCCGCGACGATCGCCGCGAGGCGGCGCGCGGTGCCTTCGGTGAAGCGGAAGAAGCCGACCGATTCGCCGATCGTGTCGTAGTCGAGGTCGACCGCGAGCTGCTTGCGCAGCTCGACCGGCACGCCGTTCTTCACGCACAGCTTGACGGGTTCGTCGCCGGCCTCGAAGTCGCGGTCGATCAGCAGGCGATCGACCGCCTTGTCGGGATCGGCCACCAGCGCGTGCAGGATGCTCTCGTCATACAGCACGTCGGCGTCCATCAGCAGCACGTCGCCGCCGCGCGTCATCGCATCGGCGACGGTATGCACGGTCAGCACGCTGCCGAGGTCGTAGCGCTCGTTCAGCACGATCTCGGCCTGGCGGCCGAGGCGCTTCAATTCCTGCTCGACCTTCCCGGCCTGGAAGCCGAGCCCGAGCACGATCTCGTCGACGCCGGCGGCATCGAGCACACGCAGATGGCGCTCGAGCAGCGAAACGTCGTCGAAGCGCAGCAGGCACTTCGGGAACTGCGCCTCGGGCGGTTGTTGCAGGCGCAAGCCGAGGCCTGCCGCAAGAATGATGGCTCGCATGGGTTCTCCAACCAAAAAGCCGGCGGATCTGAACGATCAGTCGGCGAGCGGCTGCGGCGCATGGCGCCGCTGCCAGTTTCTTTCACTGAAATGCAGATAGAGCAGGCCGGGCAGGCCGAGCGCGAGTTCGCGCGCGCGCTTTGCGAGCGACAGCGCGAGCGCCGCGTCGGGCGGCAGTCCGACCAGCGGCGCGAGCAGCAGGTAACCGCCTTCCTGCGCGCCGAGCGAGCCCGGGATCGCGAAGGCCGCGCCGCGGATCGCCTGGCCGACGCTTTCGAGCAGCAGCGCGTCGAGCCAGCTCACCGGGTGCCCGAGGAAGTGCAGCGCGAGCCACACTTCCGCGGTGCCGACGATCCAGCCTGCGAGGCTCAATGCGAAGGTCTTCGCGACCCTCGCACGATCGCGGTACAGCGTACCGACCGCGTCGTCGATCGCGTCGGCGCGGGTCGCGAGCGACGACCAGTCGCGCGGGCCCAGCAGCTTCGACGCGAGGCGCAGGCCGCGGCCGAACAGCCCGCGCCGCTGCGCCACGTAGAACAGCGCCGCGAGCGCGCCGAGCACGCCGGTGGCGATCAGCGCGGGCGTGCGCAGGTGCGCGACCGACTCGTGCGTCGCATACAGGCTGAACGCGGCGATGCCGATCAGCGCGAACGCCATCTGCGCGAGCGCCTGCATCGTCGTGCCGACGGTGACGGCGGCCGCCGCGTCGGCCATCCGCGTGCCGCGCTGCGCGAGGTGGCGCACCATCAGCACGGGGCCGCCGATCTGCCCGGCGGGCAGCAGGCTGTTGACCGATTCGCCGACCCAGCGCGCGCGCAGCGCGTTGCCGAGCTCGGCGCCCGGCTGGCCGCGGCGGAACATCACGGAGATCGCGATCGCGTCGATCACGAGCGGCACGACGTGGAACGCCGCGACGAGCGCGAGGCCCCAGCCGGCCGCGAGGAACGTGGACGCGACCGCGCCGACGCCCTGCCATGCAAGGAGTGCGACGAAGAGTGCGGTCCCGAGGGACAGCAGGATCAGGCCGGCGCGTGTCATGACCCGGCCGTGCGCCGCGTGGCCAGTTGCTTGAACACCTGGCGGAAACCGAAATACGCGATCGCGTCCTTCATGTTCGAGATGAAGCGCTTCCACGGCCGCATGCCGGGGTTCGTCACGTATTCGAAAGTCAGCGACACGCGCATCTCGTTCTGGCCGAGCGGCGTGATGCGGTGGCGCAGCTTGTCGCCGTCGAACAGCACGATGCCGCCGTCGGCGATCTGCACGGAGCCCGGTTCGTCGGGCACGTCCGGGTTGCGCGTGTGCAGTTCGTAGTCGAGCCGGCACGACGATTCGTCGATCACGCCGATCAGCAGCGTGTAGCGGCGGCCGTCGTAATACGACGTGTCGTAGTGCCAGCCGATGTGGTCGCCGGGCTTCGTGTAGTAATACAGCGCGTACGCGTGCGGATCGTCGTCCGGCGACAGCATCAGCTTGTCGCCCGTGAGCTTCTCGAGAAAGCCGATCAGCGCCTTCGAACGATATAGCTCGGCGATGTACGGCGCCTGCTCGTCGATCGTGTGGCGGCTCACGCTGCCGCCCTGCTTGTGGCCGGGCAGGTAATTGCGGTTCAGGCCGGCCTGCATCGCGCGGGCGGCGGCCGCGAGCTTCGCGTGCGCGTCGGCCGGCAGGAAGGCGTCGAGGTACAGGAACGACCCCTGGCGCGTGTAGTCGCCGCGCAGGCGGTCGAGGTCGAGACGGCCGACGCAGTCGGCCACGGTGCGATCGGGGTCGGACGCGGCCGCGCGCACAGGCGCGGGGCGTGCCGGGCTCAGCACGGAGTCGTCGCGCGTGCTCGGAGTCATTTGGAAGCCTGGATTTCGGTTGAATTCTGCGGGAGGTTGCCGCGCCGGACGATGCGCCACCAGTCGATCACGACCCATGCGGCAAACAGCGGGGCGCCGATCGACGCCGCGAGCAGGAACGGCTCGACGCCGTCGACGAGCGTCACGATCGGCAGCAGGTACAGCACGTCTTCGGTTTCGAAGCCGCCGGCGAATGCCTGTTTGGTGCCGGCCTTGCCGGCGATCGATTCGATCCGCATGCGCAGGAAGAAGATCAGCGCGACGGCCGCGCCGGCCACCGCGCCGAGCAGCACCGGCGGCGCGGCCATCTGGCCGCCCTGGGCGACGATGCCGAGGCCCATGCTGACGAACAGCGCGATCGTCACGAGCGCATCGGCCGCGAGGTCGTAAAAGTGACCGATCTTGCTGGACTTGCCGCTGATGCGCGCGAGCTCGCCGTCGGTGTGGTCGACGAAGTTCGACAGCACGATCAGGAACGCGCCTGCGTTGCTCCAGCCGAAGCCGCCGTGCGCGAGGCACCAGGCGCCGGCGAGGCCGATCAGCAGACGAAGGGTGGTGAGGTGATTCGGGGTGACCGGCGTATCGACAAGCGGTCGGACGAGCGAGCGCGCGAGCCGCGCATCCCAGGTGCGTGGCAGGGGGGGCTCGGATCGTGTGGCGGTTTTTCTTTGGTCCATCGGCGAAATATATACGGAATTGTAATTTGTTGCTTTTTATTCGATCAATGTCCTGACATACGGGAGTGTTACCGCGTCTAGCGGGGCGCGGCCGGTCGAAAACCGGGCGTGCAAAAGGGGTGTGCAAACGGCGCACAAACGCGGCGGCCGGGCCCGTATTCCAGTGTGGTTCGCATCGCGCGGCTGTCAAGGACGGACGGGCCTCGGAGGCCGTTGCGGCGGTGCTTTTCGCGCATGCCGGCGGACGGCGCGCGGCGCGTGCGACCTTGACATGCGTCAGGCTCGGAAAAGGTGCATCGGGCGACAATTGGCCGCGCTGCATACGTATCGGCAATTGCCGATCGATGCGCAGAAAATTGCAATCGAAATCCGGCGTTTGATTCGCGAGGGTTGTCGATCGGCGACCGGTCATTCGTCCCGATGCTTTCGTGCACCTTTCGTGTGCATCCGGTTCATCGGGGTCGCCTGTCACAGAACGGTCGTTCGATACCCGGCAAATCCGGCAAGGATCTTTTGCATCCGGCGGACATTTCGCGGCGGTCGCCTCTGCGATACTCCGACCGTGCCTGTGGTGCCGGCCGCTCCTTGCGGCCCCAAGGGCTTCATGTCGCTCAGGAGCGCCCCCGCGACATCAACGACAGACCAAAGCGTCAGAAACCAGCCATGTCTTCATCACGCATCCTCGCTCCCGCCCTGCGTTCGCTCGTCCGCACCGCCGACGAAGCCGCCGCGCTGATCCGTCCCGGCATGACCGTCGCCATGAGCGGCTTCACCGGCTCGGGTTATCCGAAGGCCGTGCCGGCCGCGCTTGCCGCCCATATCGACGCGGCGCACGCGCGCGGCGAGGACTTCCGGATCAACGTGCTGACGGGCGCATCCACCGCGCCGGAACTCGACGGCGCGCTCGCCCGCACCAACGGCATCTCGATGCGGCTGCCGTACCAGTCCGACCCGACGCTGCGCGACAAGATCAACAGCGGCGAAGTCGACTACCAGGACGTCCACCTGAGCCACGTCGCGCAATACGCATGGTTCGGGCTGTACGGCGATCTCGACGTCGCGATCGTCGAAGTCGCGGGCATCCGCGAGGACGGGCTGCTGATTCCGTCCGCATCGATCGGCAACAACAAGACGTGGCTCGAACGCGCGAAGCACGTGATCCTCGAGGTCAACTCGCGCCAGCCGCTCGGCCTCGACGGGATGCACGACATCTATTACGGCACCGCGCTGCCGCCGCATCGCAAGCCGATTCCGCTGACGAAGAGCGACGACCGGATCGGCGAGCCGTACCTGCGCTGCCCGGTCGACAAGATCGTCGCGATCGTCGAGACCGACGCGCCCGATCGCAGCAACGCGTTCTCCGCGCCGGACGAAACGTCGAAGCAGATCGCGCTGCAACTGATCGACTTCCTGCGCCACGAAGTCAAGCGCGGCCGCCTGCCGGAGAACCTGCTGCCGCTGCAGTCGGGCGTCGGCAACATCACGAACGCGGTGCTCGCGGAACTCAGCTCGGCCGGCTTCTCGAACCTGACCGCGTACACCGAAGTGATTCAGGACGCCATGCTCGACCTGCTCGACGACGGCACGCTGGGCTTCGCGTCGGCTACCGCGCTGTCGTTGAGCCCGGCCGCCGTGCAGCGCTTCGCAGACGAGATCGCGACGTTCCGCGAGAAGATCGTGCTGCGCCCGCAGGAGATCAGCAACCATCCGGAACTCGTGCGCCGCCTCGGCTGCATCGCGATGAACGGGATGATCGAGGCCGACATCTACGGCAACGTGAACTCGACGCACGTGATGGGCACGAAGATCCAGAACGGCATCGGCGGCTCGGGCGACTTCGCGCGCAACGGCTACCTGTCGTGCTTCATGTCGGCGAGTACCGCGAAGGGCGGCGCGATCTCGCGGATCGTGCCGATGGCGAGCCACGTCGACCATACCGAGCACGACGTCGCGGTGGTCGTCACCGAGCAGGGCCTCGCGGACCTGCGCGGCCTGTCGCCGAAGCAGCGCGCTCGCAAGATCATCGCGACCTGCGCTCACCCCGATTACCGGCCGATGCTCGAGGACTACTTCGAGCGTGCGTCGCGCGAAAGCTTCGGAAAGCACACGCCGCACCTGCTCGCCGAAGCGCTGTCGTGGCACGAGCGCTACGTGCGGACCGGGACGATGAAGGCCTGACGCAGCGCGAAGCCGAGCGCCGCGACGAGCGCCTCGATGCGGATTTCAACGCGGTCCGCGCTTGTCTTTACGGAGTCGGGCGACTATCTTGCAACTTCAAGTTCACTTGAGGTCAAGCATGAGCCGTCTGGACATTGCGGACGTCGCGCGGCGCACGGGGTTGCCCGCGTCGACGCTGCGCTACTACGAGGAAAAGGGGCTGATCGTCCCGACCGGCCGGCACGGGCTGCGGCGGCAATACGACGAGTCGGTGCTGGAGCGCCTGGCGCTGATCGCGCTCGGCCGCGAGGCCGGCTTTTCGCTCGACGACATCCTCGCGATGGTCGGCGCGGACGGCCGGCCCGCGATCGATCGCGCGAAGCTCGACGGCAAGGCTGACGAACTCGATCGCACGATTCGCCGTCTCGGCGCCGTGCGCGATGCGCTGCGGCATGCGGCCGTGTGTCCGGCGCAGAACCATCTCGAATGCCCGTCGTTCCGGAAGCTGCTGCGCATTGCCGCGCATCGTCATCCGGCGCGCCGCACGAAGGCGGACGGCGCGTAAGCGGTTGGCCGGCGCGATGCGGCATTCGACGTCAGCGAAGCTGCCGACGCATGACTCATCCCGCGTAATACACGCGGCACTCCATCTCGCGCCCGCGCACGATGCGCTTGCCGACGAGCGAGCCGAACGTTTCGGTGAAGACGGTGCGCTGGTGTTCGCGCTGCACGGCATCGTAGAAGTAGAGCGAAACCCAGTCCATCGTGTAGCCGGATTCCGGCGTGCGCGCGGCGGCGTGCTGGCACAGCGCCGTGAAATGCCAACCGCCTTTCGTCATGTGCATCACAGGCGGCGGCACATAGTCGTCCGCGTTCATGCGTCGGTGCACGAGCATCGGCAGCACGCCGGCGGCGGCTTTGTGGCGGTACTGGCGATCGATGTAGAGCAGCAGCTCGACGGGCGGCTCCGTGCCGGGGCCGGCGTCCTGGACGTGCCCCTGCCAGCGCCGGCGGCGGCTCAGCACGTCGTCGAGCGCGGTGCGGATGCCGACCGCGCGCCGTGGGCCGACGCCCGCGATCGTTTCGAGCTGGCCGTTGCGGGCCGCGCGTTCGAGCTCCTCGAGCGTGTCGATGTGCAGCGCGTCTTGAATGCGCAGCGCGAGCGCGTGGCCGATGCCCGGCACGGCCTCGAATGCGGATATCCGCTCGGTATCGCCGCGCAGCCGGTCGAGCTGGCGCCAGCGTCCCGTCACCAGCAGTTCGGCGATCGCCTGCGCGACGCCCGTGCCGATGTCGGGCAGCGCGCCCAGCGCGTCGACGCCACCGGCTTCGAACAAGGTGCGGATGTCGCGGTCGAGCGCATCGATCGTGGCGGCCGACGCGCGGTACGCAGCGACCCGGTACGGGTTCGCGCCCTGATCGGCGAGCCACTGCGCGGCCTCGCGCAGGCATGCCGCGATGTGCCGGTTTTCCTCGTACGTTTGGCTGGCGGTCGACTGCATGGCGAGGGACCCGGGGAAGCGCAAACGGAATGGACGCGGCGAGCGATGCGCCGGTCGGCTCTTGACCATTGTCGCGACACGCGACGAACAAAACTTGACGCACGTCAATGGCAAACGTAGCACAGGCGCGAAGCGCGCGGTCGTGCCGCATGTGGGCACGACCGTGCGTCGCGCTTACGCGTCGAGAAACGACTGCGCGTTCTCGGCCTCGGCGGCCGTGCGCAGCGCGGCGAGCGCACGTTTCTCGATCTGCCGCACGCGTTCGCGCGACATGCCGGCGTCCTGCGCGATCGCGTCGTACGTATCGGGCTCGGCGCCGCCGAGGCCGAACCGCCGGCGCAGCACGTCGGCCTCGGCCGGCGTGACCGACCGCAGCAGCGACGTCACGCATTCGCGCATGCGCGTGTCGGCCAGTTGCTCGAACGGGCTGGCCGACGCCTGGTCCTCGATCAGGTCCACGAGGCCGGTGTCCGCGTCGGGCAGCGGCGTGTCGAGCGAGACGGGCTCGGCGGGCAGCGCGAGCACCGCGCGCACCTTGTCCTCGTCGAGCCCGGTTTCGGCCGCGAGTTCGGCAGGCGTCGCCTGGCGGCCGGTGCGCTGGCGAAAGCGCAGCGCATGCCGCCGTACACGCTGGTACTGGTCGCCGACGTGCACCGGCACGCGGATCGTGCGCGACCGATCCGCGACCGCGCGCGCGACCGCCTGGCGGATCCACCAGGTCGCATAGGTCGAGAACTTGAACCCGCGCCGGTATTCGAATTTCTCGATCGCGCGCATCAGGCCGAGGCAGCCGTCCTGCACGAGATCGGACAGGTCGATGCCGCGGTTCATGTACTTGCGCGCGATCGACAGCACGAGCCGCAGGTTCGCCTCGAGCATCGCGCGGGTCGCGCCGTGCACTTTCTGCTGGCCGTCGGCCAGCGCTGCCGCGAGGGCACGCCGGGCGACCGCGTCGAAGCGGGCGGCTTCGCCCGCTGCGGCGTCGTGCGGGGCTGCCGCGAGCGCGCGCACGACGCGGCTTGCGTCGTCGACAGCCGGCGCGACCCACGCGATCGTGCCGAGCAGCGCGGCCACGCGGTTGCGCGCGTCGCGGTATTCGGCCGAACGGCAGCCGTGCGCAAGCAATGCGCCGCGCAGCGCTGACACGGCTGCCTGCAGCGCGTCGTAGCTGGCGGGAATGGGCGTGTCGCCGTCGTCGTCATCGGGCGATCCGGTTGCGCCGGCGGCACCCACCGTTGCACGGTGACGCGCAAGCAGCGCGTCGACCGCCGCCGGACAGCCGGCGAGCGCGTGCAGCACCTGGTGGCGGCCCGTCTCGATTTCGCGGGCGAGCACGATTTCGCCTTCGCGCGTGAGCAGCGGTACTGCCTGCATGCGCCGCATGTAGAGCGCGAGCGGATCGGTCGATGCGCTCGTGCCGCGTGCGAGGTCGCCGAGCACGGCCCGGCCTTCGTCGAGCGTGTCGCGATCGACTTCGACAGGCGCCGTGCCGGCGAACGGCGCAGGCGCGGCCGGCTCGTCGAGCACGGCGATGCCGATGTCGGCGAGCGCGGCGCGCACGACGTCCAGCGCGTCGGGGCTGTCGCTTTCGGGCGGCAGCGCGTCGACGAGGTCGGCGTGCGTCAGATAACCCTGTTCGCCGGCGAGTGCCAGCAACTGGATGATCGGATCGAGCGGCGTGTCCGCCCGGGGAGTGGGGCGTGGCGTAGTCATGTCGATGGCGGCGTGAGCCGCGCTCCTGTCGGGGCGGGCCGAAGTCCGCCGGTTCTCGGCTGCCGGGTGTCCGCGAACGCCCGTCCGCGCCGGTCAGCCTGACATCGTTCAAGTTGAGGGCATTTGCGCCAACTTCAACGCGGGCGCGGCAGAACGGGCAGCATGCGGCATGCCCGCAGGACCGCCCGGCGCAGGAAACAAAAAGTAACCGATCATACCCGCGGAAATCTGCAGGGGACGTAAGCTAGAGTCAGGCGCGCGCCCGGCGGCGGCGCGCGGATTATGCCGGAGCACGAGATGAACCCGATTCCCGCCGCGAGGCCCGCCGTCATCGCGCTGGCCGCGCTGACGCTCGGCGGCTGCTACTACACGAGCCCGTACGGGTATGCGCCTTATTACGCGCCGGCGCCCGCCACGGTAACACAGCGCGAGATCCCGGTTGCACCTGCCGCGCCCGGCGCGGCCCTTTCGCCGGCCCCCGACACGCCGGCCGACGTCGTTGCGCCGGTGCCGGTGTATGTCGCGCCGGCCTATGTGCCGCCGCCGTATCCGTACTACTACCCCGCGTACTACCCGGGCTGGTACGGGCCGCCCGTCACGATCGGCTTCTGGGGCCGTTGGGGCGGCGGATACTGGGGCGGGCGCGGCGGGTACTGGCATCGTCCGTGGGGCGGCGGGCATTGGGGCGGCGGCCACTGGGGCGGCGGCCATCGGCACTGACGGGCGCGCGGCGGGGCCGCGCGGGAGAGCATCATGAGCAACACGATTGTCCGAAGTCTGTGCGTCGTCCTGCTTGGCCTCGCGGCCGCGCCGGGCGTCGCCGATGCGCAGAGCAGCGCCTACACGAACTCGCCGGCCGAGCTGTACGCCGGGCCGGCGCCCGATTATCCGGTGGTCGCGGAGATCCCGCCCGACACGGCGCTGGACGTATTCGGCTGCCTGAGCGACTACTCGTGGTGCGACGTCGCGCTGCCGGGCGTGCGCGGCTGGATCGATGCGCAGTTGCTCGAGTATCCGTACCAGGGCAACTACGTGCCGTTGCTCGAATACGGCGCGATCATCGGGGTCCCGGTGACCGGATTCGCGATCGGCGCGTACTGGGATCGTTATTATCGGCACCGCCCGTGGTACCACGACCGCGATCGTTGGGCGCATCGCGCGGAACCGCGGCTCGGCCCCGGCGGGTTCCCGCCGGGACAGGGCCGTCCGCAGCCGGGCGGGCCGATACAGGCCGCGCCGGGGCAGCATGATGCGCGGCCGTCGGCCACGCGCGGCGGCTGGAACGGTGCGAACCGCATGCCGGCGCCGGCGGCGCCTGCACCTGCACCGATGCAGGCCGCGCCGGGCGGCCCGGCGCCCGCGCCGCATGATGCGCAGCCGTCGGC
>NZ_JBNCAB010000096.1:0-25274 GCF_049805555.1 Burkholderia sp. DN3021
GCTTCATCGTCGTTCGCCTTTCTCAAGTCATGCACACCGATCTATGACGCATGAACTACAGGGACGGTGAACTTAATCAGCATTGCCTTAATTCGGAGATAGTTTTGATATTGAAACTGAGTATCCTCTGCGTTGCCACTGTTATCGCCGTGACGCGTCGCCGCGCCATGTTGCTGAATGCGGTGGCCGCACTGGAACCGGCAGTGAATGGCCAGGCGACCAGCCTTGCGGGCGATTCATGGATCAGTCCCGATGGCAAGTATCTGTATCAGGGCCAT
Organism: Burkholderia sp. DN3021; assembly: GCF_049805555.1. Taxonomy (NCBI): domain Bacteria; kingdom Pseudomonadati; phylum Pseudomonadota; class Betaproteobacteria; order Burkholderiales; family Burkholderiaceae; genus Burkholderia; species Burkholderia sp. DN3021. The sequence continues at coordinate 279 of NZ_JBNCAB010000096.1, forward strand.
CTTGGTGCGGACAAAGTGGTGGCGTATGCAATCGAGAGTGATGGATCGCGCAAACCTGGAGAACAGCCTGTGCATACCACGAGCGGTGTGAGCTTGCAAGTGGTGGCCGGGGTGTGACGCTTACGCACTGGTGTGCAATGACATGCGGGCGTCATCCGCGCACCCAGTGAAAAAAAACGAGGCGCCCAATATCGACCATCGCGACCGCCCTGCGTCGGCCCACGTGTAACCCTACGGTAAACCACGCCCTATGTCATCCCATGATAACTTCTTAAATCGGCAATTCGTCTTTGGTGACTTCGTTCTGCATCAGGATGGAACCTTATCCCACAGAGAGCAACAGATCCGAATCCCGCCAAAGGAACTTGCCGTGTTGACGCTATTACTGGAAGCCGCGGGCGAGCTTGTTGGCAAGGACGTATTACTCGACCGCGTTTGGCCGGACGGAGATGTCAATGAGGAGTCGCTCACCCGCTGCATCTATTCATTGCGACGTTTGCTGATGGAAAGCAAGAGCTGTCGTTATATCGATACCATCTATGGCAAGGGATTCCGTTTCTGTCGCCCTGTCGCAACTGTGTCGCGACCTACGCCGCAAGCCTCGCAGTGCTCAATCGCAGTGCTTCCTTTCCGCACTCACTCGCAATTTGACGCTGCCAACCTGCATCATGCCCTAGTCCAATGCCTATCACGCTACTCGCCGTTCGGTTTGACCGTGTTGCCGGCCACCATCACGCAGAACTGTCATGATGCGGCAGACGTCGTTGCATTGATAGATCAACTGATCCCCGACTACTACCTGGCGGGTCAAACCTGCCCCCACGGTGACGGCTGGAGACTGCGAGTAGAACTCGTACGCGCCGAAGGCCATCATTTGATTCATCATGAAAGCATCGAAGTCAGTCCCGATCAGCCCATCTCCATATTGCAAAACCAATTGGCCGCCTTGTTGTCTCAGCGCATCCCCGGCCTGCGATGGAACCAGGGACAATTCAGCGAGCTACGATCGCTGGATGCCGCCATTGTCTATCTGAACGGCCGGCATGAGTTGCAGCGGCATACTCCATCCAGCCTGCGCCAGGCATTGACTCTGCTGCGCCAATGCGTCGGCGCCTGCCCTGCGCACGCTCTTCCTTACTGCAGCCTGGCCGAGTGCTACCTCACGCTGGCCCAGCTCGGCCTATTCGATCAGGCGCGCGCCTTCACCCAAGCCCAGCAAGCCGTCACCAAAGCAATAGAACTCGATCCCAGCCACCCGCCGGCACTGGGGCTGCTGGCGTTGCTGAGCAGCATGAACATGCAACAAACCGTCGCGGAGGCGCTGTTCAAACAAGCTTGGCTGCTGGCGCCGGACTCCGTCGATTTATACTATTACCATGCTTGGCACTTGCTTCTGTCTGGCAACCTGCCCAATGCCCTAAAAGCGCTGGATGCCTGTTTGGAGCGCGATCCTTCCCGGATCGCCGCCAGCATCCTCAAACTATGGTTGACGTATTTCGAGGGACGCATGGATGAGGCGATTGCACTGGGCAAACGCCAGCTATGCCAATATGGACAAAACCATCCGGTGTTACAAAGCGTATTAGCGCTTGTGCTCGCCATGCAAGGCGAATACGCCGATGCCAACTCGCTGGTGCAAACGGTGCGCGCCTCCGGGGAGGAGGCCGGCTTGCTCGCCATCAACCATTGCTACATCGACTATCGCCATCGAGGCGAGACTGCGCAAGCCACCGTGCAAGCCTTCTTGGCCAAGACCGACAGCCGCCAAGTGCGTGCCAGCCTTCTGCCGCTGATCCTGGCAGCGCATGGCAAGGAAGCCGCCGTACAGCATTGGCGACAGTTGGAAGCCGATGGCTATATATGGTGCAAGGCTTGGCGGCATGACCCCCGAATCCGCGACCTGGCGCTTGAGGCGCTGGATAGCCGTACGTAGGCCGCATGAAGCGCATTGCATTCAGTCTGTTGCTTTTCACAGGCGTCGCGCACGCCGACTGCTGGGAGCGCGCAGGCTCCATGTTCGGCATCGCGCCGGAGCTGTTGTACGCCATTGCCGAGCAAGAATCCTCCTTGAATCCCCGCGCCGTCGGCCGCAACCGCGACGGCAGCGAAGACCTAGGGCTGATGCAGATCAACAGCCGCCATCTGCCGCGCCTGCGCGAGCTGGGCATCAGCGAGCCCCAGCTATTGAAAGACCCCTGCCTGTCCGTCATTGTCGGCGCATCCATTCTCTCGGACATGATGAAACGCTACGGCTATTCATGGGAGGCGGTAGGCGCTTACAACGCAGGCACCGCTCCGGGTCGCCATAAGATGCGCATCCACTACGCCAAGCAGGTTTGGCGGCGCTACCAGAGGTTGACGGCGGTGAGAGCTATCGTCGAATCTGGTGTACGTGATGTAGGGGGGGGGCGAGAGAAGGCGGTGGCGATTGAAGGTAAGCGGTAGATTAGCACACCGAATGGAGAATCATTTTCAACTGACGGGCGAGCATAGGCACATCGTGATACGGCCGAGTGCGTTCGGCGAGATCCACGATCACTTTCTCAACATCGGCCTGCGTGAACTGACGCTGCTTCTTTTTGTTCGGCTGAGTCACGGTCGACATCACCGACACGCCTTCGCGGCGACTCATCACGCGCCGCTCGGGTGTCTTACCCATCGGCGCGTAGGAGCGACCGCGCACGTCGTCCGAACGCAAGCCCGTTTCATCACCCCATTGGATCTCCGCGCCTTCTGCTTTCGCACGCCGTGCGATCTCCGGGTACGTCTCGGTCAGCCACGTCTGTACGGCTTCCGGCCGCTGTTCGTAGGCCCGCTTCATCGGCTTCTGCGGTGTGAAGCCCCAGCGCGCCAGATACAGGCCGACGCCTTGCAGCGTGAGCGTCAAGCCAAACCGCTGCCGTATCAACTCGCGAACCGCATGTCGACTCCACAGCGCGAAGGGCATCTTCATCTGATCCGGCATCTGGTCGCGCAACAGCACGCGAATTTCCACTCCCTGTTGCTCGCTCAAGGCACGGCTTGGATTCACCGCCCCTCCGCTCGGTTTGTCGCGCAACCCAGCCGCACCTTCGCGCACATAGCGCTTGCAAATATCGAACACACCCGTGCGCGACAGGTTCGTATGGTCTGCAATCTCGTCGTAGGTCCACCCACGCTCGCGCAGCCCGATCACCTGTCGGCGCCGTTCTTCACGCGCCTCACGAGGAAGCGATCTCATGTCTCTCTTTTCCATGCCACAAACATAGGGGCTGATTTGCCGATTTCAAGATCACGCATTTCTGATCAATACCTCGGTTGATCAGGCCGGCGTTGTCGGCCGACCAGTTCCTGACACGGTAGCGCGCCTTCGGCTCGCACTTCTTGCTCCTGTCCCTTCGCATCTTCTCGAAGCCAAAAATCGAGAATCTACGCAGGAACCTGAATCGTTAACAGGGGGGGCGGACCGATTGTTGTACGTAAACGTCAGTCGCCGCTTGCCCGCCCGATTTATGCAACAACGCCCTTACGCTCATTCATCCGGTTTTCGTCGCTTGATCGTGAAAGTCTCAACTTTAGTAGAAATTCGTATCAACTTTTCTTCGTTTGACAGATACGCCCAGCACGCGGCACATCGGCGGCACCGGATAGTCCCGTCGCATGTGTTCAATCACGCCGTACTTCACCGCGACTCCTTCGCGAAGTACGTTGCGAATTTTTTTAGGAGATCGCGCTCCATTTTGACCTCGGCCAATTCACGCTTGACTTGCGCCAGCTCGACTTCCATTTCCGTAAGTGGCTTCTGGTGCCTACCGACATCTTTCAGCTTGCCGGCCTTCGCCGCGCGCACCCAGTTCGCCAGCGTCTTGATCGGGATCGACAGCCGCCGGGAAGCTTCCGATATCCCAACACCTTCAGTCAACGCTAGCTTGACCGATTCGTCGCGAAGCTCCTTCGTATAGACCGCTCTTGGAATTCGATTCATTCATGCCTACGTTTCTCGATTTTACGAAACGTTGGCTTCCATTTTTTTCGGCTGGCCTCACGTCGCCTATATGGACAAGTCTGACGCACCAACAGCGCTCTCGCGTCTGGCTATCGCGTTTGAACACTACAATGAGCGCCACCTGCACAAAGTCCTGAAATACCGCTCGCCTCGCGAGTTCAGGCGTAATGCGGCATCATCAACCTAACGGTGTCCGCGTGTCCTGAGTCACAGGGGCAACTCCAGACGTGGGCTGGGGTTGCATGCCCAAGCGGGCGATCGCTGATTGGAAACAGTTGATCGATATTTGAAAGATTGGGTTCCGTATACGTGATAATTAGTAATTGTGTACGGAAATTTACCCTGAAGGAAGTTTATGCCCCCCATTGTTCTGAACAATCAACTTGCCAGCTCAACTCATGGAATTGCGCAGCAATCTGCAGGAAAGCAGTCTGATGACGTTAGGGAATTGCCGTCGATTGGTATGTTGCTGGGAGAGGGAAGCCAAAAATGTGTGTTCTATTCGCTGGAGCATGGCGATAGGTGTGTGGCACTTATTAAGAAAGATGGGATTGGGAATCTTTCTCCTGCTGAAACGGCTCAAAAAGAAGTGAACTACATAAAGCATCTAGAGTCGGTTGGCTTGCCAACCGTGAAGACTTATGGTGTTGTAAAGTGCGGCGATCAATATGGAGTTGAAAGGGGGCTTATTCTGAATCCATTCGATTCGCAGGACATTATTTTGGGGAGGGTGGACCTCCCCAGCAACCCAACGATTCTTAATCATATTATTCGCCAGCTCGAAAATATAGCAAACATCCTTGATGAAAGGCAAATTGATATTGATGATTTGCAATTTTTGATTGATGGCGACACGGGAGATGTTTTTATTAGTGATCCTCGTGAGGTGTCTCTTGGTAACCCGCAAAAATGCATAGACAAGACAAAGGAATTGAGGGGGCGCGTGCGGGAGATTTTGCTTGATTTTGAGTGTGAATGAGTCGGCAAGGCTTTGCGAGGATGTTGTTGCATCAAACTTGTATTTTGGAGTTTTTCATGATACCCAACACTGATAGGCTTTGTTCGGAAGGGGGGATTGCGCGGCCGCGTGAGGTCGAGTAAAAAAGACGATCGATCTACCCGCCTGGTGAACATTCAGTGCCATACAAAGCCAGGCGTGGTTCAGAAACCGCCGATTTTGGGTAACACGGACGAGCGGATACCCGCTGTGTATGAGGACGGCGTTGAAGTAAGCAGTGCGAATCAGATCGAGGGATCCGACCTTTGACGATCAGCCCCGATGGGGTTGTAGATCGTCCGAGCAGGGTGAGCCAGTGCAGGTGGGGCTGACCGGTCATCAGCTCGCGCGGGCTTTTGCCGTGGCGCTCAGGCCGGCGGCTGCGCCTGAAGGGCCGATGGTTGAGGAAGACGCGCAGCAGCTCGAGGTATGGCGGGCCCAGATGGCGGCGCAGCGTGAAGTAGTTGCGCAGTCGCGAGTTCAGGTTCTCCACGAGCGAACTGCTACGCGGCGTGTGCCTCATCGCGTCTGACACGGCGGCGAAGACCACATGGAACACCTTGCCCAGCACGGCACGCAGGCGCCCCCATCCCTGCCAGTAGGCGGGTGAGGTGTGAGGTCAGACGGAAATCGTGGAGGCCAACGGGTTAAGGGGTAATCGTCCTTTTCGTGCAAAATCTGGCGGTTTCGTTTGAAATTCCACGCAAAATCATGGACTTAGCATTAGGCCGATTTCGCGAAGCCGTGTCCTCCGGATGCAAAATCTGGCGCTTCAGTCCGCAGCGCCACCCAGACCCAAGCGCGCCCGATAGTCAGTCAGCAGAAACAGCTGGGCGTCGACCTGTGCCGCCAGCTTTGTCCGCTCCGCCGTCGCTACGCCGAGCGACGCACGGGCGCTTTCCAATTCCCCCGACTGCGCGCTGACCGTCGCGCGTAGGGCATCGCGTTCGGTCTCGAGACGGACGTGATCGGCAAGCATCCGGTCGAGCGCCTCCCGTATCTGCTCACCGTGTGCCCGCGCTTCTCGCAGACTTTTACTCGCCGCGCCGGACTCGGCGACCAGCCGCGCATTGTCCTTGTTCAGTTGGGTAATTTCGTTCTGCTTCACGATTGCCGTCTGGTTGGCCTGACGCAGTTCGGCTTGCAACTGCTGGACTTGCGCCTCGTGCCGGCGCGCTTCCTGTTCGCGCTGCTCGCGACTGGCGGTCCGGTAGTGTTCGAGCGCGTCGTGCGCGTGCTTCAGCTTCTCTTCGAGTGACTGGCGGAAGCTTTCGTGCTCGGCCAACCGCACGGTCTGATCATGCACCTGCTGCGAGAGTCGCTCGATGTCGATCGCACGTTGCTGCGCCGCCAAGCGCGTATCGGCGTGCGCATCCTGTTCGCTCGAGAGCGCGGCGGTCGCGTTGGCCAGTTGCGTCTGCAGTGCGGCGAGCTCGCCAGTGAGCTTAGCGATCTCGGCTTGGGACTGCTGGCGCTGGGCTGCTGCTGCGGCCGCCTGCTGATCGACGCGCATCTGCGCTTCCTCGTGTAGGCGGGCCGCGAGGCGGGCGACGAGATCCTGGATGGCGTCGGACAGCGACGCCGCACGCGTCAGCGACGCGCCTTCTTCTTCCTCGAGCTCTTTCAGGTAGCGGTGGATGGTGGTTTTCGAACCGGTATTGCCAAGCGCGATACGTATCGCATCGATCGACGCGTGCATACCCTGCGCGATCAGCGAATCGCGCGCACGCTTGATGTCCACACGGGTCAGGCCGGCGCGAGCCATGGGGCCTCCTTCGAATATCGTACTGTATTACATACTATGTATATACGTACTAATAGAGCTGGTCAAGCGTGATGTGAGATGGTTGTTTTTCATATGCGATAAAGGTGGGTTATCCAATGTGAGCCCCCGAAAACAGCCTCCAGGAGTCGGGAACGGTACAAAAAGGAGATTGGTTGCCCGATTTCAGGCGAGCATCAGCTGGAGTTCCTGTCCAGGCACGCACACCTGGTAGCCCATCGCCCGATAGCCGCGCTGGCGCTTGTCCCACATGCGCAGGAGCACCGGATGCCCGCCGTCCACGTAATCGAGCACCCGCACGCCAGTTTTACCTGCATGCTCGCGGTGAAGCCGGCCGGCGTACTGCTGCAGGGTGCCTTTCCATGCGACCGGCATAGCCAGCACCAACGTATCCAGCGCCGGGTGGTCGAAACCTTCCCCGACCAGCCTGCCAGTTGCGAGCACGACGCGGGGCGCGTCACCGGCCAGCGCGTCAAGGGCTGCCAACTGGGTGGCGCGCGCCTTTCTGCCGAGCCGTCCGTGCAGCACGAACAGCGACTGCACTGTGCCTTCCAGCATCTGCCGCAGGCTTTCGAGATGGTCCGTCCGTTCGGTGAGTACCAGCACGTTACGCCCTTGTCCGTACTGTTCACGGACCGCCGCCGCGATCATCTGGGAGCGCGGCACGTCCTGTGCGAGATGTGCGAACACCGCCTGGATCGGCGCGTCGTCCGCGACATCCACCGCAGCAGTGAGTCTTTGCGGGAAGACCTCAAGCAACTGCGGTGCGTTGGCTGGCAGCCGCGCCGCATGTCGGATCGGCCCGCACAGCATGAACATCACCGGTTGCTGGCTGTCGCGCCGCACCGGTGTCGCGGTCAGGCCCAGCACGTAGCGCGCCTGAACGGCCTTGAGTACCGCCTCGAAGGAATCCGCGGAGACGTGGTGACATTCGTCGACGATGATCTGACCGTAACGCCGCAACAGCTCGCCACGAGTACCATCGGGTGCCACCGACTGCAGCATCGCGACATCGATCTGACCGGTTGCTTTCGACTTGCCGCCGCCGATCGTGCCGATCTCCCGCGGATCGAGCCCAAGAAACGACTGCAGGCGTTCGCGCCATTGATCAAGCAGTTCCCGGCGATGCACGAGCACGAGCGTGTTGACGCCGCGCTGGGCAATCATCGCGGCCGCCGTCACAGTCTTTCCAAATGCCGTCGGCGCATGCAGGATGCCGGTGTCATGTCGCAGCAGATCCGCCACGGCCGTCTGCTGGTCATCGCGCAACGTACCCGCAAAAGACACGACGATCGGCTCACCCGAGCAACGCTCGTCGCGAATGTCGCAAGTGACGTCGTTGTCGCGCAGTAGCGTCATGACGTCGTCGAGGCAACCCCGCGGCAACGCGATGTGGCGCGGGCAATTTTCGGCCCGGCCAATGATGCGCGGCTTGTCCCATACACTGAAACCGCGTGCCTGGGCCCGGTAAAACTCCGGATTCTGGAAGGCTGCCATTCGGATAAGACGATTAAGCAGTGCCTGAGGAAGCTGTTCCTTCTCGAAATAGAGCTGGTTCGCGAGCGTCAGTGTTAGCGACGCCGGCATTGGTCCGGCCAATCGTTTCGGCAGCGCGGGAGGTGGCTTCCACGGCTCGACCTGATCCTCTTCGGCGATGAATGCAACGTCGAGCGGATGGGCGCCGCCCGTAGCACGGAAAATCACGCCCTCAATGTCGCGCCCGTCCATCATCCGGATGGCTGCCAGATACGCCCACTGGTCGGCATAGGGCTCGAAGCGTTCGTCTACAAACACGCTGCATCCGCGCTCGCGTGGCTGTTTCTGCAGTGGCAGCGCGATCAGATTGCCGAAGCCGCCTTTGGGGAGCACGTCCTGGTTCGGAAAGAGCCGGTCGTAGGACGACAACTCAAGCTGCCGGGTCCGGGCGCAGGTGTGGCTAATAATGGCCGCCCCCATCCGTCGTGCGTCGCGCGCGGTGACGGCCGACGAGAAGAATATCCACGCATGCGCGCCGTTACCCGAGCGAGAAATCTCGAGCGAAACGGGCACGCCCAGCTCTTCACACGACTGCCGGAAGGCCATCGCATCTTCGCGCCAGCCCTCCTCGTCGAAATCGACGGCGAGCAGGTAGCAGGTGCTGCCTGGCATCAGTGGGTAGAGGCCCACCGTATGATCGCCAGCCAGGTGTGCGTAGATGACCTGATCGTCCAGTGCCAACAGGACGCGATGCCCGCAGTCCGCGCAGCGGATGCGGGGTTTGTCGCAAATTCCTGTTCGCCATTCATTCGCGCAGGCCGGCGCGTAGCCCGACCTCCCGGAATTGCGGCTTTCCCAGCGAAGCGGATAGACATCCGTGCGGCCGCGAAATAGCCGCCGGAAGAGTCGCACTTTCTGGTCTGGCGAAAGTATAGGAACGCTTGTGTTCCGCCCCGCTGGTGACAGTACGCGTCGGACTGCTGGCACGGACTTATCCGGCGTCGGCACGGTTGTCGGCAGCAAGGCGGTAAGTCGGACATTTTCAGCATGCAGACGGGCGAGCTCGGCGAGCAGCTCTTCGCGTGTGAAATTTTCCCAGCCCGCATGTGACGGCTTGCCTTCGTTCATCGCTTCATCGGTCGAAACCGTATTCCCCGTCTCGCAATCCGACTGGCGCACATGATCGTTGTTGCATATCATCGTCTCCGATATTGATTGCCCGATTGTACCCACGAGCCATGTCTGCTATCGATCGCTACGTAGAAGCCGCGACGCGCGAAAATACCCGTCGCAGTTACCAGTCGGCGATCCGGCATTTCGAGGTTGAATGGGGCGGCTTCCTGCCGGCGAGCGCCGATGCAATTGCACTGTACCTTGCCGACCACGCCGAAACCCTGTCGGTCAATACGCTGCGGGCGCGCCTGGCAGCACTCGCACAATGGCATCAGACGCAGGGTTTCGCAGATCCGACGAAGACGCCGCACGTGCGAAAGGTACTCAAGGGGATCGCGGCGCTGCATCCTGCGACCGAGAAGCGCGCCAGGCCGATGCAGCTCGCGCAGCTCGAAAAGCTTACCGCCTGGCTTGATGGCCAGATCGACCAGATCGCAGACGAGCGAAGCCACCTCGCGAACGTTCGCAACCGAGCGCTGGTGCTGCTGGGCTTCTGGCGTGGTTTTCGTTCGGATGAACTCAGTCGATTACGGATCGAGCATGTGACCGTCGAGGCGGGCCGCGGCATGACGTTGTTCCTGCCGCGCACGAAAGGCGATCGCGCACAGCTTGGCACGACGTTCAAGGCGCCCGCGCTGTCGCGGCTATGCCCGGTGGCCGCCTATGAAGCTTGGATTGCCACCTCTGGCCTGACCGAGGGGTTCGTGTTCCGAAGCGTCGACCGGTGGGGAAACGTGAGCGACGAAGGGTTGCATGCCGGCAGCTTTGTTCCCTTGTTGCGCGCACTGTTTCGCGAGGCTGGGCTACCTACGCCCAATAGTTACAGCAGCCATTCGTTGCGGCGAGGCTTTGCGACCTGGGCCAACTCGAACGGCTGGGATCTGAAAATGCTGATGGAGTATGTTGGCTGGAAAGATGTGCGTTCGGCAATGCGCTACATCGACGCGGCCGATCCGTTCGCACAACATCGCATCGAGTCGGCACTTACGATGATGCCACCACCGGCACCCACACAGCCCGCGATCGCCGAACCTGCGAAGACGCAGTCGTTGGCGGACGAGGTAACGACATCGTCGACGCCACAAACGCACCTGAGCCTGCACCTGGTCATCGAGCGCAACAGAAAATTCGTGCGAGGCGTGTCCAAGGCGCGCCGCTGGATCGAAGATTTCTGTCATTCCCTGTATGAGATGCGATGCGTCAATCGGCAGCACACGCGATACGAGATCACCATGCCGTTTGCATACGGAGCCGAACTGGAAGCGGCGATCGAGGAACTGCTCGGCGAAATCCATTTTACCGCGGAGATGTGTGACTGCATGGCAGAAGCGGTGCTGCACGATCCTGCCGCAGACCGGTATTGGCGCTGATCGAGCTCGTCGACTTCATCGGACGGACGCCAGTCCGCCAACGGTACCGATACGCCGTCTGTCTCTATCCGGCGCGCCTCATGATCCCGTGACTCGTTGCCAGGGCGCGGCTTCCAGCAGGACGTCGCTGTATTGGTCGATGGGAAAGCTCAATGTGCCCCTGAAGTTCACGTGCGCAAAATGCGCAGGCCCCATCCGGCGCAACCACTCGTCGTCGACCTGTCGTCCTTTGCGTCGCCAGCCGTCGACCGTCGTCTGCATGCGCTGCGTGTTCCAGGCGATCACAAGGTTCGTCAACAGTGTCAACGAACCCGAGATGGCGACCATTTCATCGCGACGTCGACCGCGCTCGGGGGCCACTCTGCCGGTGTAGATCGCGCGCTGAAGCTGGTGGACCGACTCGCCGCGATTCAGCAGCGTATGCAGCTCCCGGCGGAACGCCACGTTGCTGAAGTAATCGCACAGGAAAAGCGTGCGCAGCAACTTGCCGAGTTGATCGGCGGCACGATGCACCGGGTCGCCTTGTGCTGCACTGCCGAACCGCTGCAGCGCGACCACCGCGCTGACGCGGCCGGACTGAATCGAGGCGACGAGCCGCAGCAGTTCGTCCCAGCCGTCGCGAATTGCCTTGAGCGAAACGTCGTGGGCCACGACCGTTGCCAGTCCTTCGGAGACGGCAAATCCGCGCGGCAAATACAACTTGCGCTCGGCCAAATTGCGCAGGCCCGGACACAGATCGAAGCCCAGTAGCTTCGAGACGGCCATCCCCACGCTCGTGTACCCGTGCGTGTCGACGGAGAGTCGCAGCAGTCCGCCATCGTCTCGGTTTTCGTTGTGCCGCAATACGCCTTCGATGGCCACGCCCGCCTGCCGTTCGTTCAGTACGATCGGTTGGTTATAGACAATGCCATGCTGATCCAACACATGCGTATAGATCCCGACTGCGTGGGTTCGGCGCCGCGGATCGACGCGGGCATAAAAGAGGTGCGGCGAAGTATCCAGGCTCATGGAATCGCTGGATGCTTGTCGCCCCGTTCCCCACAATTCGGTAATCGGATGCGTGCGCTGGAACTCGACCACGCGCTCGTTCGCTCGCGACAGTCGGCCAGGCATCTCGAGCGCCCGCATCGCCGTCGCGATGGGCGCCAGGTCGAGTTGTGGGACCATCGCCACGACGCTCTTCGCGTCGAGATCCGTTCCGTGGGCGATCAGCGCCGCGTATAACGAGACCAGTTCGTTCGCATCGCGCGCGCGACGCGCCAACAGCGTTTCGCTGAAGCCGGTGTGAGCGTCCATCTCGATGAGCAGATCGGCTAACTGCGTTGTGCCGATTTCCTTGTACATCAAGTCGCGCGTGCGCCTCGGGACGCCGTCGGTGGGCATCGCCTCGAGCGCCGACAGATGCAATGCGCCATCAGCCCCAACCGTGACGCGCCCAGCCTCGCGCGCCTCGTCGAGTGCAGACAATCCCGCCTTCAGGTGGTTCGTCAGCCGGGCCAGGAACGGTTCAGCCTTGTGGGGCAGGCCAAGCGACGACAGATGCCGGTCGCGCTCGCGTTCCCACTGCGCCGGCGGAATCAGCAGTTGATCGCGGGCACGGAACGACAGACTATGGCTGATCCAAACCGATCCGCGTCGCAAGCCCTTACGCAGCCCCGTGATCGCCGATGCCTCCGGCGCCCGCATTGCCCGTACGCGATCCTCGCCCTCGACGAGGTCCCGCAAACTCGCGCTGATCGGAACTTCGCAATCGGCGGGCAATTCGGTCGCACCGCGATCGTGTAGCGTGCCGAGGAGCTCGAACTGGCGCAGACTCGGCTCGGCCTCTCGGCCGGACAGTTCCAGCTCGCGCAACGGCACCAGCAAGTTGCGGATGCGATGATGATCGTCGGTCAGCGTTTCGCGGACGCTGGCTGCGTGACTCGTCGGCGGCTTGTCCGACAGGTCCACAAGTAGTTTGCCGATCTCGGTGAGCCGTTCCTCAGCAGAGCGGCTCGCATCGTCGACGAGCGCCTTGATCGAGATCAGTTGCTGTCGGTACTCGACAGCGGACCGGGCCTGTTTGACCGTCGTCCGATCGTAGGCGTGCCGGACGAGGTCCGAGACGCGGCGGCCCGTTTGATAGAGCAGCGCGTCGGTCAGCTCCAGTAGCGTCACGTGCAGAAAGAAGATCAGCTCGATCGTGCGCGTTGACACCTTCAGTTCACGAACCTTGGCGGGACGCCGGACCTGAATGCGCTGCGCATAGGCGCGCTGTTTCTCGATCGGCACCACGTCCAGGTTCCACGTGTGGGTGCCGAGCGACTTGAGGAAGCGAACCTTCGACAGGGTTTCGGCAATGGTCGACGGGCTGTGCCGTGCCGGCGGCGTCTTCAGCCATTCGAGCACGGTCATCCCTGACGTCCCGTGTTGGGTGGACAAGACCGCATCGGCGCGTATCAGTTCGGCGTCACTGACGGTCGCCCGGATCGTCGCGAGCAGACCGCGTTCTGCATCAGCCCAGATCGATCGCCCCAGATCCCGCTGCGTTCGTTCCGCGGGGATTAACAGTCGCCGCTCGTACAGCCAGTGGTACGCATGCTGCACCAGTTCGTCGAGCGCCAGCGATTCGGCAGCATCTTGCCGCATCCACGCTTCGAGGCCAGACCACTGGTCAGCACCCATCGACGTTAGGCCGAGGTATTCGCACGCCCAGACCTGATGCTCGTATTGGGTCTTGTAGCGTTGGTAGAGCGTGCGCAGCGACGCGATCGACGGTGTCGGCAGGCCGAGTCGATCGCCGACATAGCGCAGCAGTTGCCGTGGCAGGGTCCCGACATGATCCAGCGTGTGGCCGCTGGCCCGCAGAAAGACCAGTTGGATGGCGGCGCCTGCGCGGCGATCGCGCCGGAAACGTTCATTGATCGCGGTCACGTCACTGTCGCTCAGCGCAAAGTAACGCTCGACGTCGAACTCCGACAGTCGCGCAGGCAAGCGATCATGCCCCACATACCGAAATTCCAGGCCTGGCATCTACTGCCTCCCGTCACGGTCGCAATTGAAAATTGCGGGCAGGTAGCTTACCGCAGATCCCGGGCGGGGCTGCCGCCGATAGTCAGAATCGACCGCAAAGCCTTGCTACAGAAGGCTTTGCGGCAAAACCGCCAGATTTTGCACGAAAAGGACGATTACCCCATCAGGCGGGCTGGAACCGATGACTTCGTTGTCTAAACATCTTAATTTTTCGCCAATTGATTAATATGAAATTCTTTTTAAGAATCTGTATGTCTACGACATTAATTTTCTCTCCTCTGGTTTTTGCTTCGCCTCCGCAGACTTGGGCGGGGTTTTACGAGGAAATGAAGGTGGCATGCGTAAAGGTTAGTGGGCTAAAGAGTCCAAAACCCATTGGCGACATCGTTGGGTTTGGTGATCGTACGGGATATTCGGTTCTGCTCATGCAGGGGCGATACGCACAGAAGCATATGCGGGATAAGATCGGTCGTGAACTTTGTTTGTATAGCCGCAGGGACAAAATCGCATACGCTTCCGAAGCGGATGCCCTAATAGGCAAAGGAAAATAGTATCTCTGCTAGTACATGCGGCTCATGTGTTGCACCAGTTTGCCGGAGTGAAAATGTTTCACCGACTACTGCCATACCTGTATTAGCCGGGACTCGATCTGACAGGTAGGCACGACAAGGCTTAGCGCTTCGCCCCCAAAACAATAATCAATCAAATCAGTTTCTTCCTGACTGGTCTTTCCGTCGTTCCTCAAGACCTCCTTGCCGGACCCCGGCCGATGACGTCATGCGCTTGCCGGCGCCTTGGAGCCTGTTTGGCCGCGATAAGAAAACGCCACCGTCAAATCCCGATCGCACGCCGACCAAAACGGCGCTGGCCGCGGTCGTCTTGTCGTCCTGTATGTACCGGTGTTCTTCTTCGTACTCGACTCCTCCTCCCAATAAGTTCGGAACCCGCCACTCGGAAACGGGTTTATCGACGTGACTCATCCCCCAAGGAATTGCGCTGCCGTAAGCACGGACGCGGCGATGACGATCGGCGTATGCTGCTCGTTGGTGATTTCCACGGTCATCTGACCTAAGTCGTTGAAACGAATGTGTGTGGAAGTCGCCACGCCGTTGACATAGTGCGGCCACATGCCTTCCGCTTGATTGGCTTGTATCAATTGCTGGTCGGCTTTGCTGAGCGTCGCGCTCGACGTGTACTGCAGCTTCATGCCTGAAACGACGAGCAACCCGGCGACGAAGCGCTGCATGTTGCCTTGGGGGCCAAACGTAGATTGCCAGTTGATCGGCGAATCCGGATTCCAAGGGCGGCCGCTTGTCGTCGCGTGCGCAAGTGACAGCGCTGACGAAACGTACCAGCTGGAAGGCGTTGGCGAGAACGGTAGCACGTGTTTGAATTCGAACTGGCCGGACACGTTACCAGCGGCGAATTGCGCACTGGGTCCCGAGGCTGGTGCGCTGCCGCCCCAAATGCCCCAGAACCCGGCATTGGGCTCTGCCTCGCTACTGAACTGAAATTTGAAACCGGGAGCGGCCGCAAGCAGCGTCACGAGGCCCATATAGTCGATGCTCCAGGCTGGGGGGCGCTGTCCCCACTCGTTGAGGCGGCGCTTCGCGACCGCGATTGGGTCGAGCGGATTGGATCCGGCTTCCAATGAGTCAATCAACGCGGAATATGCCGCAAAGAACGTGTCGCCACCGCTTGGTGCGTAGATCAGCGAGTCGGCCGGAATCGTGTTCAAAAAGGACCACAGTGACTCGTTATCCTCGGGTCGGAGCAATGAGGCGGGCTGAAGCACTTGCCAGCCTGGCTCCGTAAGCCCGAGCGCAGCGAATTCCGCGGCGACAAAGCGATTTTGCAGTTCGACGAACGAAGTCATGAGTTTGACCTTTCTTCGGTGGCGAAAAAAGCGCGGGACCCGAAGGATCCCGCACGAAATGAGCACGGCGCAGCGGCTTCCTTCTGCGAATGGCCAGAATGTCGGCTAAGGAAGCGCTGTCAGACGTCAGCCGTAGAACCTCTCGGTGAGCATCTTTGACGCCTGCGCTTCATGGCCAAGATACTGGCCTGCGGAAAGAACGATGCAGCCGATGACGACTGGTACGTTCATCTCAGAGGTGATCCTGACGGTCATCTTTCCCGAGGCATCGAACGACGACTCCGTGCTAGACCCGCTCGAGCTACCGGAGACGTAGAATGGCCACAAACCTGAGCGCTGGTTGTTTCTGATCTCCGTCTGCTCACTCTCGCTATAGCTCGCTTCGGACGTAACCTTGATGTCCATCTTGTTGGCAATCACGAGGTTCGATGTAAACCGTTGCATGTTGCCCGACGAGCCGAACGTCTTTTCCCAGTTGATTGGATTACCGGGTACCCACGGCGCGCTGCCCGGGCTGTTGAATGCGAGGCCGAATGCGGCCGAGCTGTACCAGTCGCCCGGTGTCGCGTTGAACGGCAGCACGTTTTGGAACGTCGCCTCCAAAGATACGCCGCTAGATGCGAATTTCTTGCTCAGCGTGGATGTATAGCTGCTGCCGCCCCATAGCCCGAAGAAACCGCTGTTCGCACCTTTGGTCCACGTGTGAGATACGTCGGTTTGCCAGCTGTTCGTAGCGACGCTGAAGGATCGGCTCGGTGCCTTCTTGAGCAGAGTAAGCATCCGTGAGTAGCCGGGCACGAAGGTAACCGGATCAAAACCGGCAGGCTTGTAGGGCAGGACGTTCATCTGCGCAGCGAAAATCGGATCAAGCATCGCGGCCGCCAGGGCAGACGCGCCCGACACTGCGACAGCCGAACACGGTTCGCTATACAGTGCCCAATTGCGAAACTGAACAGGACCCGGTTTAACATCCCCGTCCTTCAGCGCGCGTTGATAGCGATCCCAACATGCAGGCCCGATCGTCGATTGAAAGTTATTCGGTGCTGCCTGCAATGCAGACATGACTGCTTGGTAATTGGTAAGAAAATGATTGCCGCTCGAGAACTGCGTGTTCCCTGTCAGGGACGCGACGGGAATATTGTTGAGATAGGCCCAGAGCAGGTCGTCGGCATCATCGCCGCCAACGAGCGGAGGCGACGGTTGAACCACTTGAAACGGATCTTGGTTGGAATACCCCAAACCCTGGGCGAGAGCGTTGTAGAAGCCAGCCTGAAGATCGACGAAGTCTTTCGGATTTGCCATAACGTTCACCTTAATGTTTTTTGAAGCATGGGTTAAATTTGCTGCGTTTAGCGAGCACGCTCGTTAAATCACCGACTTCCAACATTGCTGCGACGGGCGGGTTGTCAAATTATCGTGGTGAGTGCCCCCTTGTTTAAGTGCCGATTAAATAATCTTTAAGTTAAGGCGTTGGGTAGCAAAGCAACTTCGTGACCCGCTGCCTATGAGTTGCGTTGTGCTGTTGAGCAAAGCGGAGAAGCTGACCTTGGAGCAACGGTTCCTGAACCATCAACACCGCGATATTTACACCCAAGCGACAGGCGTTCTGCTGCTGGGTATTGGATCGAGCGCGTCCAAGGTGGCTGAGCGACTGGGGGCGAGCGTGCAGGGGCCCTATAACCGAGTGAGGGTGTCGAACGAAAGCGGCATGTGCGGCCGGTTGACGGACCGCTGAGGGGGGCGCCCTCGATTCCTGCCTGCGGTCATGGTCGCAAGCGCAGCCGAGGTCGCCACGGTTGATTCGCTCACGCTGGCGCGGCGCGTGCGGGTGCTCCACGGGAGGCTCTTGCCATGCCGGCACGCAACGCTGGGTGTTGCGCACAGGTGCCTCGTCGCTGCCGGCGACGGCTGCCCAAACGTGATCGTGCTGGGCAACGCCAGCATCCGGCACGGCACCGACGAGGCGACACGAGAACATTGTGCGACACGGGAACATTGGCTGCTCGACCACAAGGCGCTCCTGTTCTATCTGCCTGTCTTTAGTTCCGAACCGAACATGATCGAGATCGATCTGAAATATCGATGGGGACGATGAGGCACATGGGCCCGCGGCACCATTGATGCCGGACTCACGGAGTTATTGCGCGGTTTTGGCAATGATTTTCAAATCCGTTTCGCTCGAACACATATCGCATCGACGCATTCCAAAAAATTATAGAAAATCAGGGTGCCTAACCATGTTAGGCGGATCACAGGTCTGCGTTGTCAGAATACGGATACAGCATGGGCGAAATTGTGATCGTTAGGAACTGGTATTTTTGGCAGGTAAATGGAATGGTTGAAAGTCGCGCCACAGTGGGTGTTCGAATGACGTCGCGAGAGATAATGGCGCTCATTTTTCACTGCGACGCGAATTTTCACGTTTGATGGTGTGCTGCTGGAAATGCAGTGGCAATATCAGACATGATGCATGCAGTATCTTCAATTTTCCTGAGCATTGTTGCTCAATCGAATTTGAGGGCGAAGAAGACTCCATAGCTCATGAATTCCGATGATACGAACGGACTGCGAGCGTGCGAGGACTGCGATGCGTTTTAATACCCCACTCGGATCGCGACCTCAGTTGCCGCACTGGTCGAGTTGAAGGCCATCCACAACACCTACCCGGACATCGCCGAAGAGATCCGCGCTTCAAGTTGGTCGGGGCACTCGGCAGCAGCGCGACGCCAAGGCTGCGGAGGTCAAGGAAGTAAGAGAACAGCTGAAGACCCTGCGCGCGGAGCGCGACGCTGCACTGGCCGACGTCGCGAGGCTAGCCTCGATCAATGAAACACTGCGTCAGGAGATCGCAACGCTGCAGGCGGCAGCCTCTGGAAAGATCGCCGTTCTGTCGCCTCGGAAGGACGTTTAACGCGGATGCTGGGGAGCCACAAACTGTTCGTTGTGGAAGTGCACGTCAGATCAACAACTTACGATGATCTAACACTTAGTAGTATTCAGATGCATCGGTCGTGGCCGGCGGCCGCCACTTCGGGCGGCGGATCGTCGGTGATCGCCGCGAACGACCAGAGGTCGTCACCCTCGGGCATGGGAGTGCGCGTCCATAAGCAGGCGACCTGCATATGCTGTGGCGGTGTCGGGTCGAAGCGGAGCACGACCTTCTGGCCATCGCGTTCGACGTTTTCGAAAAGCGCGTCAACCAGGATCAGGCCATGCGTGAAGCCGAAAACCTTGCGCCACGCCGTGGCGAGCGAATCCGAACGCGCATTGTAAGTTCCGGGCTTCTGTTTCTCGTCCGCCTCGGTCCAGCCGGGCAGGCGGCATCGGTATCGGTATCGCATCGGCACGACCAGACGCTTGCCGTCGATTTCGATCAGCACGGGGGCGTACCAGCCCGGGAAGATCCGCGCGTCGTTGTCCTTCAGCTCACGCCGGCGGAGATCTTCGAGGCCGCGTTGCGCTGCAGCGATTTTGTCGGTGGAGATCCGGACGTCCTCGCTGGCGGACTTCGTGACCTTTACTCCGTACAACGCGTCACACCCATGACCCGCCCCGTTGCCCTCATTCCGCCCGACGATCCTGCCCGGCCCATCGAGCAGCTGCGCATTCCGGTCGACCTGTCCGGTGCTGCCGGCACGAACCGCGCGCGCAGCGCCATCCAACACATCAGCGCCGTCGACGACCTGGCCGCAGTCACGGCATGGCTCGCACGCTATACCGATGCGCCCGGCACCATGACCGCCTATCGCAAGGAAGCCGAGCGACTGCTGCTGTGGACGGTCATCCAGCATGGCAAGCCGTTTTCATCACTCACCCACGAGGATCTGCTCGTCTATCAGCGCTTCCTGGCCGATCCGCAACCGGCCGGGCGCTGGGTCATGACGGCCCGAAAAAAGCCCGGCCGCGCGTCCCCGGATTGGCGACCGTTTGCCGGCCCGCTGTCGCCAACCAGCGTACGGCACGCGATGACGATTCTCAACGCGACGTTCGCCTGGCTCGTCGAGGCCGGTTACCTCGCTGGCAATCCCTTGTCGCTTGCGCGTCGCCGCGGCGTCACCAGGAAACCGGCCGTGACGCGATACCTGACCCACGAGTGGTGGGAGGTGGTCAAAACGACGATCGAGACGCTGCCGGTAGCCACCGAGCGCGAGCGGCTGCACGCCGCGCGCTGCCGGTGGCTCTTCACGGTCCTGTATCTGGCCGGCGTGCGCGCGACGGAGATCGCAAGCACGCCGATGGGCGCCGTGTTCTGCCGGCGTGATGCCGCCGGCGTCGAGCGCTGGTGGATCGAGGTGCTCGGCAAGGGCAACAAAACGCGCTTGGTGCCGGCCACCGACGAACTCATCACCGAACTCGCCCGGTATCGGCGCGCGCACGGCCTGCCGCCATCTCCGTACCAGGGCGAGCGCCGCCCACTGCTGCTGCCGCTCATCGGCCACGAAAAGCCGCTCTCGCGCGGCTCGATCCACCAGATCGTCAAGGAAGTCTTCGCGTTGGCCGCAGCCAGGCTGCGCGCGCACGGCCCCGAGTGGCAGGCGCAGGCCGATCAGCTCGCCCGCGCATCGGCGCACTGGGTCCGGCATACGGCCGGATCGCACATGACCGATCAGCAGGTCGACCTGCGTTTCGTGCGCGGCAACCTCGGACACACGTCGCTCGCGACCACCAGCATCTATCTGCATGCCGAGGAAGATGCGCGGCACGACGCCACGCAGACCCGTCACCGGCTCAGCTGGAACTGACCGCTTGCCTGTCTTCTGCAAGGAGCCCCATGCCACGCCGCTCGATCTTGTCGGCATCGGAGCGCGACAGCCTCCTGACCATTCCCGAGGAGCAGGACGATCTGATTCGTCACTACACGCTCAGCGAATCCGATCTGTCCTTGATCCGTCAACGGCGTGGTGACGCGAACCGTCTCGGCTACGCCGTGCAGCTCTGTCTGCTTCGATACCCAGGCCAGGGATGGTCGACGACGACGGAGGTACCGCACGCCATGCTGCAATGGATCGGCCAGCAGTTGGGCATCGATCCGACGTGCTGGCCCCAGTACGCGAAGCGCGAGGAAACCCGTCGCGAACACCTGCTCGAGTTGCGTGCACAACTCGGCCTGTCGCCGTTCAACCTGTCCCACTATCGCACCTCGGTGCACGCGCTGATCAACCTGGCGATGCAGACAGACAAGGGCGTCGTGCTCGCCCAGGCGCTGGTTGAGCACCTGCGCCGGCAAGCCATCCTGCTGCCCAGGGACGCGGTCATCGAACGCATCTGTGCCGAGGCGATCACGCGCGCGACGCGCCAGATCTATCGGGCGCTGACGGAGCCGCTCTCGGAGGAGCACGGCCATCGGCTCGACCGGTTGCTGCAGCGCCGCGCCGACGGACGCATGACGTGGCTCGCCTGGCTGCGGCAGCCACCGGGCAAGGCGAGTTCGAGGCAGATGCTGCAACACATCGATCGCCTGAAATTGCTGCAGGCCGTCGATTTGCCAGCCGGCCTCGACCGGCTGGTCCACCGTAACCGGCTGCTCAAGATTGCCCGCGAAGGCGGGCAGATGACGCCACACGACCTCGCGAAGTTCGAACCGCAGCGCCGGCACGCGACGCTCGCGGCGATTGCGATGGAAGCGACGGCGACGGTGACAGACGAGATCGTCGAGCTGCACGACCGCATCGTCGGGCGGCTGCTCAACACCGCGAAGAAAAAACACCAAGAGCGGTTCCATCGCGCGGGCAAGGCCATCAACGATAAGGTGAGATTGTTCGGGAAACTGGGCCGAGTCCTACTCAAGGCCAAGGAGGACGGCGTCGATGCGTTCAAGGCCATCGAATCCGTCATCTCATGGGACGCCTTCACCCAAAGTGTCACTGAGGCCGAGCAGCTGGCACAGCCCGAGGCGTTCGATTTCCTGCACGAGATCGGCGACCACTACGCAACCTTGCGCCGCTATGTGCCGGCCTTCCTCGAGGTTCTGAAGCTGCGCGCGGCGCCGGCGGCCATCGATGTGCTCGACGCCATCAACACGATTCGCACCCTGGATAGCGACGGCACGCGCAAGTTGCCCGCCGCCGCGCCGACTAAGTTCATCAAGCCGCGCTGGAAGCCGCTGGTATTCGCGGATGCCGGGCTCGACCGACGGTACTACGAGTTGTGCGCGCTCTCCGAGCTAAAGAACGCTCTGCGCTCGGGCGACGTCTGGGTGCAAGGTTCCCGCCAGTTCAAGGATTTCGACGACTATCTGTTGCCGGCAGAAAAATTCGAGACCATCCGGCAGGAGAACCTGCTGCCGCTGCCCATCACGACCGACTGCGAGCAGTACCTGGAGGAGCGGCGGCACTTGCTCGAGCAGCGGCTGGAAATGGTCAACCGGCTCGCGGCGGCCAACGATCTGCCCGATGCCATCATCACCGACTCGGGCTTGAAGATCACGCCGCTCGATGCGGCGGTGCCAGACGCCGCGGAGGCGCTGATCGGCCAGACCGCTCTTATGCTGCCGCGCGTGAAGATCACCGAGCTGTTGATGGAGGTGGACGCGTGGACCGGCTTCACCCGTCACTTCACGCACCTGAAGACCGGCGATACGACCCAGGACAAGACGCTGCTGCTCACGACGATCCTCGCGGATGCGATCAACCTCGGCCTCACGAAGATGGCCGAGGCCTGCCCAGGCACGACCTACGCGAAACTGGCCTGGTTGCAGGCATGGCACATCCGCGACGAGACGTATTCCCAGGCGCTGGCCGAGCTCGTTAACGCCCAGTACGTCCATCCGTTCGCAGCTCACTGGGGCGACGGCACGACCTCGTCGTCCGATGGCCAGCGCTTTCGCGCCGGCGGTCGCGCGCAGAGCACCGGGCACGTCAATCCGAAGTACGGCGCCGAGCCGGGCCGGATGTTCTACACGCACATCTCCGATCAGTACGCGCCGTTCTATCCGAATCTCGTCAACGTTGGCGTTCGCGACTCGACCTACGTGCTCGACGGGCTGCTCTATCACGAGTCGGATCTGCGCATTCAAGAGCACTACACCGACACAAACGGCTTCACCGATCATGTCTTCGCGCTGATGCACCTGCTCGGATTCCGCTTCGCGCCGCGCATCCGCGATCTGGACGACATGAAGCTCTACGTGCCAGGCAGCGTGAAGGACTATCCCGCGCTTGCGGCGATGATCGGTGATACGTACAACGAGAAGCACATCCAGCGAAGCTGGGAGGATGTCTTGCGGCTGGCGACATCGATCCGCCAAGGCACGGTCACGGCCTCGCTGATGCTGCGCAAGCTCGGCAGCTATCCTCGCCAGAACGGCCTTGCGCTCGTGCTGCGCGAGATCGGCCGCATCGAGCGCACGCTCTTCATCCTCGACTGGCTGCAGAACGTCGAGCTACGCCGCCGCGTGCATGTCGGCCTGAACAAGGGCGAGGCACGCAACGCGCTCGCCCGCGCGGTGTTCTTTTGCCGTCTCGGCGAAATCCGGGACCGCAGTTTCGAGGCACAGCGCTATCGTGCCAGCGGCCTGAATCTGGTCACTGCTGCAATCGTACAGTGGAACACAGTCTATCTCGAGCGCGCCGTGCAGGCGATGCATGCGAGGGGGCTGGCCGTCGACATCGGCTTGCTGCCTTATCTTTCGCCGCTGGGCTGGGAACACGTCAACCTGACCGGCGACTACGTGTGGAGGCAAAGTCAGAAACTGCCGGTCGGCGAGTTCAGGCCGTTGCGACCCGTACCGGAGACTCTCGCTCTAAGAGGGATCAAGCGATTGAGCGATTTTTGAATGGTCCTGCATTTGGATTCAGATAACGTGTCCGTTTTGTCATTGCTGCGTCAAATTTGGGAACTCGCAGCGCTTCATCGTTGTCGTATCCGATTGCGCCCCGTCGGGAATGTTAGATTGGTAGCCCGGCTGAGCACGTTGCATTGGGGCCACGTCGTTCGGCAGCAAACCGGTTTTCTACCGATGCGGACGGGTACAGTACACGTCCAAACAATGAGAAGGAAGTGACATCGCGCCAGTACTTTGCACAGGCAAAGTACTGACTTAGGAATCGGCGGGTGCGGTTCCGTTGCTGTGATCGGTTCCTTCGCATCTAAGAGATGCAAGCGCCCATCTCTTGATTGCTGTCACTGTTCCACCTACTGGATTTTTCATGAAAATCGCTCCGTCACTGAATAGCCTCAACTCGTACACTGCGCTCGACGCGAAGTCGGTGGCGTCCGACGCCTGTCAAGTGGGCATTGCGGGGAGTCAGGCCGTCGAGGGGCGAAAGCTGCAGCTTGACCCGTTTCGGCTTCGCGACGTGACGTTTATTGGCGTTGGCAGCAGTACCGCGTTCTTGTTGAACGAGTTGAACGGTCGGCAGGATGCGCATTCCGATGAACTGCCGTTTTGGGGCAAGGTGACGATCATCGGCGAACGGGACGCGTGGCAGCCGAGCGTGCGAGGCGCGGGCTACATCAATCACCAGCGCGAAATCATCGATCAATGGGGCGACCGCGCGCCGTATTACGATCCAGGCTACGCCGACCGCGCGACGTTTTCCGCCGGCAACGATGCCCAGATCGAGCGTGCAGCTAGGCTGGGCGCCGAGCGCATCAACGAGAGTATCACCAGTGTCCAGCGCCTGGACGACGGGAACTATCGGATCAGGCTCGGCAGCGGCCATGTCGTTGACAGCAAGCAGGTTGTGCTCGGTATCGGCGCGGGGCCGCATACGAGTGTCTGGGGTAACTCGGACAACATGTCGAGAGCCGAACAAAGCTTCAGCAACATCACCATCGCGTCGGAACACAAGGCGGTGTTCCGCAACGAAGGGCGGGTGCTCGATCTCGATGAGTTCATGCGTGCCGCCGATGCGGAGCCTGAACGGTTCAAAGGCAAGACTATCGCGGTGCATGGCCCTAACGCCGGAATCGACGCAGTGGAACGGGCTGGCGAACTGGGCGCGAAGGTTGAATGGCTCGTGCGCAGTACAAGGCCCGTCCTGCTCGATGGCAATCAGCTCAAGTACGCGCCCGACAGCGCCGAGAATGCGCTTCGCAAGGTGGATACTTTGTCGATCTCGCGGAACGACGATGGTCGACTCACGCTTTCATGCCAGGCACCGGGCACTGGCGAGGCCACCAAGTTCGACGCTGACTTCTATGTCTATGCACTCGGCCAGGACCCGGATCAACCGGGCGCGATCGGCAGCGTGCTCGGCAATGCATTGATCTCGCAGCTTGAGCCGATGTACGACTACGACCAAGTATATTCCGACAAGCCCTATCAGACGGTGCTCGGCCTGCAGAGCCGAGGCGCCATAGGGGGGCAGGGTTTACTGATCG
>NZ_JBNCAB010000097.1:0-25177 GCF_049805555.1 Burkholderia sp. DN3021
TTTTTTTTTTTTTTTTTTTTTTTTTTTTTGGGGGGGGGGGGGGGGGGCGGGGGGGTGGGGGGCGGCGCCCGCCCCCGCGGCCGGCGCGGGCTTGACGTGCTGCGCATGACCCGACATCCCTGACATGCCGGGCATGTCGTCCATCGAATCCATGCCGGCCATGCCCTCATGACCGGCATGCTGCGCCCACGCGGTGCGCGCGAACAGCGACGCGGCCGCGACACCGATGGCGCGCGACAAGAAGGTTCTCCGTATCATCAATCGTTCCTCGTTATCCATGCTGCGTCGCGCGGCAGCCGCGACGCCCGCGCCGGCCGGCTCGAATGCCGATGCGCGACGCGAAACCTGATGCCCGCGTCATCATAACCGCGAGCCCCATCGAAACGCGCCGCCGCCGGTCGGCCGGCAATACGCCGCAGCGCGCGCTGCCGCACCGAATTCGATACGCATCGGCCGGCATCATCGAGCAGCGCTGTACGCCGGTTCACCGGCGACCGCCGCCGCCACTCATCCGCTCCGATTACGGACTCCTGGCCACCGCCTGGCGCCTGCCGTTCGTCCCTGCATTGGCGCTCGCCGCGTCATCCCCCGCGAAACCGCAAATATTTCACGATGCGGAACAAGTCTCTGCGTTGTAAAAATTCGTGGTGCAGGGCACAAATTTCCTGTTTCGCGATGCCAAAAAACGTTCCGCAATACAAAACGACAGAAATAACGCAATGTTTTTAAACGAGATTTTTTGTTTCGAGAAGCTGTTCTACACGCACCATCCGACTGGGTCGCGGACGTAGACTTTGTTTCATGCACCGACGCTTCGCCACGACGTTCGATACGGAACCCGGCGCAAGCAGCCAGTCGGGCCATGGCCGGCCGAGCCGGCAGGCGGCACAACAGAATCGCATGTGATCAGAAAGGGAGAACGGAAATGAAGGGATTTCGCTTTGGTTCAGCGCTCGGGTCGTTCTACATCCTGCCGGGTAACGGCGGCTGGGAAGCGACGTTCGGCAACGCCCTGCTCGGCGCGTTCTCGTGCCCCGAAGTGGCAGCCGACCACATCTCCCGCGGCGACTGCCCGCAACTGTCCGACATGGACACGGCGACGCTCGAAGTACCGCACGAAATCGCCGAGTGGGAAATCGTTCACGTCTGAATGGCAAGCCTGCAACGAAAAACGCCCCGGCGTCCGGGGCGTTTTTCTTTTGCGGAGAGCGGCGGACGGTGAAACCCGCCGCGCCGACGCCCGCATTGGCCCGCGCGATTGCGCGGCCGGCGTCAGGCGACCGCGTCGACGATGCCGTTCAGCGTCGCGCTCGGGCGCATCGCCTGGCTCGTCAGATCGACGTTCGGACGGTAGTAGCCGCCGATGGCCTGCGGCTTGCCCTGCGCAGCCGCCAGTTCTTCCAGGATGCGCGCTTCGCTGCCAGACAGCGCCTTCGCCACGCCTTCGAACTGCGCCTTCAGCGCGGCGTCCTCGGTCTGCTCGGCGAGCGCCTGCGCCCAGTACAGGCACAGGTAGAAGTGGCTGCCGCGGTTGTCGAGGCCGCCGACCTTGCGCGCCGGCGACTTGTTCTCGTCCAGGAACTTGCCGGTCGCCTGGTCGAGCGTCTTCGCGAGCACGACCGCCTTCGGGTTCTGGTACGCGTGGCCGAGGTGTTCGAGCGACGCTGCCAGCGCGAGGAATTCGCCGAGCGAATCCCAGCGCAGGAAGCCTTCCTCGACGAACTGCTGCACGTGCTTCGGCGCGGACCCGCCCGCACCCGTCTCGAACATCCCGCCACCGGCCATCAGCGGCACGATCGACAGCATCTTCGCGCTGGTGCCGAGCTCCATGATCGGGAACAGGTCGGTCAGGTAGTCGCGCAGCACGTTGCCGGTGACCGAGATCGTGTCCTTGCCCGCGCGGATGCGCTCGAGCGAGAAGCGGGTTGCGTCTTCCGGCGTCATGATGCGGATGTCGAGGCCGTTCGTGTCGTGATCCTTCAGGTAGCGTTCGACCTTCGCGATGATCTGCGCATCGTGCGCGCGCGCCGGATCGAGCCAGAACACGGCCGGTGCACCGGTCGCGCGGGCGCGGTTCACCGCGAGCTTGACCCAGTCCTGCACCGGCGCGTCCTTCGTCTGGCACATGCGCCAGATGTCGCCCGACTCGACCGCGTGCTCGAGCAGCACGTTGCCGGCTTCATCGGTGACGCGCACGACGCCGTCCGACGGGATCTGGAACGTCTTGTCGTGCGAACCGTATTCTTCGGCCGCCTGCGCCATCAGGCCGACGTTCGGCACGCTGCCCATCGTGACCGGATCGAATGCGCCGTGCTGCTTGCAGTCCTCGATCACGGCCTGGTAGACGCCCGCGTAGCAGCGGTCCGGAATCACGGCCTTCGCGTCGTACAGCTCGCCGTCCGGGCCCCACATGCAGCCCGACTCGCGGATCATCGCCGGCATCGACGCGTCGACGATCACGTCGCTCGGCACGTGCAGGTTCGTGATGCCCTTGTCCGAGTTGACCATCGCGAGGCGCGGGCGCACCGCGTATTCGGCCTTGACGTCGGCTTCGATCGCTTCGCGCGTGTCGGCCGGCAGGTCCTTCAGGCGCGCGTACAGATCGCCGATCCCGTTGTTCGGGTTGAAACCGACCTGCGCCAGCACGTCCGCGTGCTTCGCGAGCGCGTCGCGGTAGAACACCGACACGAAATGGCCGAACAGGATCGGATCGGAGACCTTCATCATGGTCGCCTTCAGGTGCACCGAGAACAGCACGCCCTGCGCCTTCGCATCGGCGATCTGCGCTTCGATGAAGCTGCGCAGCGCGCTGCGGCTCATCACCGATGCGTCGATGACTTCACCGGCCTTCACGGCCGTCTTTTCCTTCAGCACCTTCTTCGCGCCGTCGGTCGTCGTGAGTTCGATCTTCACGCTGCCCGCATCGGCGATCAGCGCCGACTTCTCGCTGCCGTAGAAGTCGCCTTCGCTCATGTGCGCGACGTGCGCCTTCGACGTGGCCTGCCACGCACCCATCTTGTGCGGATGCTTGCGTGCGTAGTTCTTGACCGACAGCGGCGCGCGGCGGTCGGAGTTGCCTTCGCGCAGCACCGGGTTCACCGCGCTGCCTTTGATCTTGTCGTAGCGGGCCTTGACGGCCTTTTCCTCGTCGGTCGACGGGTCTTCCGGATAGGCCGGCAACTTGTAGCCCTGCGCCTGCAGTTCGGCGATCGCGGCCTTGAGCTGCGGCACCGACGCGCTGATGTTCGGCAGCTTGATGATGTTCGCTTCCGGCTTCAGCGTGAGCTGGCCCAGCTCAGCCAGATCGTCGGAACCCTTCTGCTCCGGCGGCAGGATGTCTGCGAATGCCGCGACGATGCGGCCGGCGAGCGAGATGTCGCGCGTTTCGACGGCGACGCCGGACGAACGCGTGAATGCCTTGACGATCGGCAGCAGCGAATAGGTCGCGAGCGCGGGCGCTTCGTCGGTGAGGGTATAGATGATCTTGGGCGAAGTGGACATGGTCGATGCGTTGCTACGTGAATATTGGAACTGAAGATCGCCGGCAGTAACCGGCGGAGGGGCGACCGGATCGGTCGCGAATGGGGCCGCGCCGGCTCAGCCGGGCGGTGGTATTGCGAGGGCCGTCATGTTCTACCTTGCAGGGCATCCGGGCCGCATCGCGGCGCCGCGGCCCGCATGCCGGACCGCCCTGCCAACAAACCTGCCATCCACGAAACGCCCCGGCGCCGGCAGGTGGCGCCGGGGCGGCCGGAAACGCTCCGGCCCACCCCGGAAGGGGCTTACATGTTCTCGATCAGCACTTCGCCGAAGCCCGAGCACGACACCTGCGTCGCGCCTTCCATCAGGCGCGCGAAGTCGTACGTGACGCGCTTCTGCAGAATCGACTTCTCCATCGACGCGATGATCGTATCGGCCGCTTCCGTCCAGCCGAGATGGCGCAGCATCATTTCCGCCGACAGGATCTCGGAACCCGGGTTCACGTAATCCTTGCCCGCGTACTTCGGCGCGGTACCGTGCGTCGCCTCGAACATCGCGACCGAATCCGACAGGTTCGCGCCCGGCGCGATCCCGATGCCGCCGACCTGCGCGGCCAGCGCGTCGGAGATGTAGTCGCCGTTCAGGTTCAGCGTCGCGATCACGTCGTATTCGGCCGGACGCAGCAGGATCTGCTGCAGGAACGCGTCGGCGATCGAATCCTTGATCACGATCTCGTTGCCCGTCTTCGGGTTCTTCACGCGCATCCACGGGCCGCCGTCGATCAGCTCGCCGCCGAATTCCTTCTGTGCGAGCGCGTAGCCGGCGTCACGGAACAGGCCTTCCGTAAACTTCATGATGTTGCCCTTGTGCACCAGCGTGACCGACTTGCGATCGTTGTCGATCGCATACTGGATCGCCTTGCGCACGAGACGCTCGGTGCCTTCGGTCGACACGGGCTTGACGCCGATCCCCGAGGTTTCCGGGAAGCGAATCTTCTTCACGCCCATCTCGTCCTGCAGGAACTTGATCACCTTCTTCGCCTGCTCGGAGCCCGCGGCCCATTCGATGCCCGCGTAGATGTCTTCCGAGTTCTCGCGGAAGATCACCATGTCGATCTTTTGCGGCTCGCGCACCGGCGACGGCACGCCCTTGAAGTACTGGACCGGGCGCAGGCACACGTACAGGTCGAGTTCCTGGCGCAGCGCGACGTTCAGCGAACGGATGCCGCCGCCGACCGGGGTCGTGAGCGGCCCCTTGATCGACACCACGTATTCCTTCAGCACCTGCAGCGTTTCGTCCGGCAGCCACACGTCCGGACCGTACACCTTCGTCGCCTTCTCGCCCGCGAAAATCTCCATCCAGTGGATCTTGCGCTTGCCCTTGTAGGCATGCGCGACCGCCGCATCGACGACCTTGATCATGACCGGCGTGATATCGAAGCCCGTACCGTCGCCTTCGATATAGGGAATGATCGGCTGATCGGAAACGTTGAGCGAGAAGTCCTTGTTGACGGTGATCTTGTCACCGCCTTCCGGAACCTTGATGTGCTGATACGGCATGATCGACTCCAGTGACGTGGCTGAGCAGGTGATGCTGGTCGAAGCTGCGCGCGCGGCGGGGGCGCGGCATGGCCACCCCGTGACGGCAACAGCGAGCCGCTATTCTAGCGCCCCAACCGGGCACTTCGGCATGAAGCGCGGCACTGCGTATCAAGACCTCACTTATGTCTTATATAAGACAGAGGACTTGCCGTTCCGTATTATGCATTAAGATTCCGCCATTTGCCATAGACCGCCCTGCCCGCTTGCTGCGGCCCGCCGGGCGGGCGCCCCGCCATGAACCTGATCGCCCTCAACAAGCCGTTCGGCACGATTTGCCAGTTTTCCGCGCACGAGACGCGGCCGTCGCTCGGCGACTGGGTAAAAACGCCCGGTGTCTACGCGGCCGGCCGGCTCGACGCGGACAGCGAGGGTTTGCTGCTGCTCACCGACGACGGCGCGCTGCAGGCGCGCATCGCAGAGCCGCGCCACAAGCTCGTCAAGCGCTACTGGGCGCAGGTCGAAGGTGCGCCCGGCCCCGCCGACCTGAAGGCGCTCGCGCGCGGCGTCGATCTTGGCGACTACGTGACGCGCCCGTGCCGCGCCGAATTCATCGAGCCGCCCGACGCGCTGTGGCCGCGCAACCCGCCGATCCGCTATCGTGCCGCGATCCCGACCACGTGGATCGAGCTCGCGATCACCGAAGGCAAGAATCGGCAGGTGCGCCGGATGACGGCGGCCGTCGGCTTCCCGACGTTGCGTCTGGTGCGCGTCGGCATCGGCGCGCTGGATATATTCGCGCTCGGCATTGCGCCAGGCGAAACAATCGCACTGCCGCCGCGCGCGCCGTGGGACGGTTTCGCGCCCGCCGGATGACGGATTCGGGACGCACGATTTTTTTCGTCGTCTTTTTCGTCAACCACCTGCAAAGATCGCGCGTTAAACCACGCAGATGCCACCCTGAGCTATCCGGTATCGGCAGCCGAACGTGTTTGCGTCACGAAAGCGACGTCTTTTTCGAATACGATTCGGCGCCCGCAGCGCAATGAGAAATTTCTCGAAGCGTCTGTCAACCGAAAGGTGGATGGCACCGTTAGACGTCATGACTCCTATGCCGGGTCATTTGGTTAATTAACTAAAGCTGAGGAACACAACATGAACAAACTGATCGCCGCTCTGGTCGCTGGTCTCTTCGCAACGGCTGCTTTCGCACAAGCTTCGGCTCCGGCCGCTCCGGCTGCTGCTGCTCCGGCAGAAGCTGCTTCGGCACCGGCTAAGAAGGCAACGCACAAGAAGCACCACGCTGCGAAGAAGCACCACGCTGCGAAGAAGGCAGCTAGCGAAGCCGAAGCCCCGGCAGCTGCTTCGAACTAAGCAAGCAAGTTGTAATAACGCAGTCAAGAACACGCAGTCTTGCCGTTCTTACGGCGTTGAAAGGCAGATCACCGCAAGGCGATCTGCCTTTTTCTTTTTTGTGCCCGCCGGCGCGCATCGCGTACCATGCGGGTCTCGTTTTCCAGATAGGAGCCTTGCTGTGCAATTCTCCCTGCGCTCGTCGCTCGGCCGCCTTGCGCGCGCCGCCGTGTTTCCCGCCGCGCTCGCCGCCCTCGCGCTCGGCATGCAGGCCGCCAGCGCGCAGATGCCGCCCGGCGCCAAGCAGCCGAGCGAGTTCCCGCACGTGAAGCTGCGCGCCGGCATGTACGTGATCGACGCGGCCGTCGCCGCGAACGACGCCGACCGCGAACAGGGGCTGATGTACCGTTCGCAGCTCGCGCCGAACGAAGGCATGCTGTTCGTGTTCAACGAGAATGCCGTGCACTGCTTCTGGATGAAGAACACGCTGATCCCGCTGTCGATCGCGTTCATCCGCGCGGACGGCACGATCACCGACATCGACGAGATGAAGGCAGAGACGACCGACAACCACTGCCCGCGCAACAACGGCGTCTATGCGCTCGAAATGAGCAAGGGCTGGTTCGCCGCGAAGGGCATCAAGCCCGGCATGAAGCTCGAAGGCCTGCCGAAGGCCCAGTAACGGCGGTCCACGGCCTCGCGCCGCGCCCCGACCGAAGCCGGCTGCCCGTTGCGCGCCGGCTTTTTTTTCGCCTGCGGGCGGCGCTGCCCGGCTTGATTCCGCCAGCGCTGGCCGCATCTGCAAAAGCCACGCGCAAGCGCTATGCTTTAAGTCTCGCTTGTTCCAAACCCGGGCCGGCCCAGCCTGCCCGCTTACGATCCGAACCACCAGGAGGTTCACGTGCCCCGCAAAACCCCCATCGAGCGCTATCGCAATATCGGGATCAGCGCTCACATCGATGCCGGCAAGACCACGACGACCGAGCGCATCCTGTTTTATACCGGCGTGAGCCACAAGATCGGTGAAGTGCACGACGGCGCGGCCACGATGGACTGGATGGAGCAGGAGCAGGAACGCGGCATCACGATCACGTCGGCGGCGACCACGGCCTTCTGGAAAGGCATGGCCGGCAACTATCCGGAACACCGGATCAACATCATCGATACCCCGGGCCACGTCGATTTCACGATCGAGGTCGAACGCTCGATGCGCGTGCTCGACGGCGCGTGCATGGTCTACGACTCGGTCGGCGGCGTGCAGCCGCAGTCCGAAACCGTGTGGCGCCAGGCGAACAAGTACAAGGTGCCGCGCATCGCGTTCGTCAACAAGATGGACCGCGTCGGCGCCGATTTCTTCCGCGTGCAGCGGCAGATCGGCGAGCGCCTGAAGGGCGTCGCCGTGCCGATCCAGATTCCGGTCGGCGCGGAAGATCATTTCCAGGGCGTCGTCGATCTCGTGAAGATGAAGGCGATCGTCTGGGACGACGAAAGCCAGGGCGTGAAGTTCTCGTACGAGGAGATCCCCGCGAATCTCGTCGAGCTCGCGCACGAATGGCGCGGGAAGATGGTCGAGGCCGCGGCGGAAGCGAGCGAGGAACTGCTCGAGAAGTACCTGCACGACCATGAGTCGCTGACCGAGGACGAGATCAAGGCCGCGCTGCGCAAGCGCACGATCGCGAACGAGATCGTGCCGATGCTGTGCGGCAGCGCGTTCAAGAACAAGGGCGTGCAGGCGATGCTCGACGCGGTGATCGACTATCTGCCGTCGCCGGTCGACGTGCCTGCGATCCTCGGCCACGACTTCGCCGATCCGGAAAAGCCGGCGGAACGTCATCCGAGCGACGACGAGCCGTTCTCGTCGCTCGCATTCAAGATCATGACCGACCCGTTCGTCGGCCAGCTGATCTTCTTCCGCGTGTATTCGGGCGTCGTCGAATCCGGCGACACGGTGCTCAACGCGACGAAGGACAAGAAGGAACGGCTCGGCCGGATCCTGCAGATGCACGCAAACGAACGCAAGGAGATCAAGGAAGTGCGCGCGGGCGACATCGCGGCGGCCGTCGGCCTGAAGGAAGCGACGACGGGCGACACGCTGTGCGATCCGACCAAGCCGATCATCCTCGAGAAGATGGAATTCCCGGAGCCGGTGATCTCGCAGGCCGTCGAGCCGAAGACGAAGGCCGACCAGGAAAAGATGGGCCTCGCGCTGAACCGCCTTGCGCAGGAAGACCCGTCGTTCCGCGTGCAGACGGACGAAGAGTCCGGCCAGACGATCATTTCGGGGATGGGCGAGCTGCACCTCGAAATCCTGGTCGACCGGATGAAGCGCGAGTTCGGCGTCGAAGCGACGGTCGGCAAGCCGCAGGTCGCGTATCGCGAGACGGTGCGCACGACCGCGTCCGACGTCGAGGGCAAGTTCGTCAAGCAGTCGGGCGGCCGCGGCCAGTACGGCCATGCGGTGATCACGCTCGAGCCGAACCCGGGCAAGGGCTACGAGTTCCTCGACGAGATCAAGGGCGGCGTGATTCCGCGCGAATTCATCCCGGCCGTCGACAAGGGCATCACCGAAACGCTGAAGAGCGGCGTGCTCGCGGGCTACCCGGTCGTCGACGTGAAGGTGCACCTGACGTTCGGCTCGTACCACGACGTCGACTCGAACGAAAACGCGTTCCGGATGGCCGGCTCGATGGCGTTCAAGGAAGCGATGCGCCGCGCGAAGCCCGTGCTGCTCGAGCCGATGATGGCCGTCGAGGTCGAGACGCCCGAGGACTTCATGGGCAACGTGATGGGCGACCTGTCGAGCCGGCGCGGCATCGTGCAGGGGATGGAGGACATCGCGGGCGGCGGCGGCAAGCTCGTGCGCGCCGAAGTGCCGCTCGCGGAGATGTTCGGCTATTCGACATCGCTGCGTTCGGCCACGCAGGGCCGCGCAACGTACTCGATGGAGTTCAAGCACTACGCGGAAACGCCGGCCAACGTATCGGAAGGCGTGATCAACGCGAAGACGAAGTAACGCGCCGGGCGCTTGCGCCCTGCCGCATCATGCAAAGCCCGTCCGGTTCCGCCGGACGGGCTTTTTTGTCCGATGCGCACCGCTCGTGGCTTTTGATCGGCCCGCCACGCGTTTTTTTCGCATGCCACAATGCAATGCGATTCGTCTGATGGAACCGTCCCGATGCCGCCGCCCACTTCTGCCCTGCGCCGTCTGCTGATGCTCTACGCCGGCCTGATCGCCGCGAACGCCGCCGTCTGGCTGTGGGCGCTCGCGGTGCTGCGCGACCATCCGCTGCTGCTCGGCACCGCGGCGATCGCGTACGGGCTCGGGTTGCGTCATGCGGTCGACGCCGATCACATCGCCGCGATCGACGTCGCGACGCGCAAGCTGATGCAGGACGGCCAGCGTCCGGTAAGCGTCGGGCTGTTCTTCTCGCTCGGCCATTCGACGATCGTGATCGCCGCGACGCTCGGCATCGCGCTGACCGCGTTCGCGCTGCGCGACAGGTTCGACGCGTTTCGCGAGATCGGCGGCACGATCGGCACGGCGGTGTCGGCCACCTTCCTGCTCGTGCTCGCGTGCGTGAACCTGATGATCCTGCGCGACGTGTGGCGGCGTTATCGCGGCGCGCCGGAGCACGCGCACGGCGCCGCGCACGTGCACCGCCCGGCCGGACTCGTGTCGCGGCTGCTGCGCCCGCTGTTCCGGTTCGTGTCGAAGAGCTGGCACATGTATCCGGTCGGCGTGCTGTTCGGGTTAGGTTTCGATACTGCAACCGAAATCGGCCTGCTCGCGATTGCCGCCGCACAGGCGAGCCACGGGTTGCCGGTCTATACGGTCATGCTGTTTCCCGCCTTGTTCACCGCCGGCATGACGCTGATCGACTCGACCGACAACGTGCTGATGATTCATGCGTACGGCTGGGCGATGGACGATCCGCAGCGCAAGCTGCTCTACAACGCGAGCATCACGTTCGTGTCGGCAGCCGTCGCGCTCGCGATCGGCGGGATCGAGGCAGCCGGCCTGCTCGCCGACAAGCTGTCGCTGACGGGCCCCGTGCGCGACGCGCTCGATGCGCTCGGCGAACGCTTCGGCTCGATCGGCTACGGCATCGTCGCGCTGTTCCTCGTCTGCTGGATCGCATCGATCCTGTTCCACCGCTGGCAGCGCGCGGCCGACGCGCCGGCGCGCTGAGCATCGTTCAGACGTTTCATTTCGGAAACAAAACGCCCACGACGACGTTTCATGCGCCGTCGCATGCATGCGCGCGCCTTGCG
Source organism: Burkholderia sp. DN3021 (assembly GCF_049805555.1). Classification (NCBI taxonomy): domain Bacteria; kingdom Pseudomonadati; phylum Pseudomonadota; class Betaproteobacteria; order Burkholderiales; family Burkholderiaceae; genus Burkholderia; species Burkholderia sp. DN3021. The sequence goes on from NZ_JBNCAB010000097.1 coordinate 10,644, forward strand.
CCACGGGCGTAAGCGGCCGCTGGCACGAATCTCGCTGATAGAGCTTCGCACGGCGGGCCCGCGTGCCGATCCGCGTTCGCGGCTGGCTTCAAGGGCCGGCCCGAAGGCAATCGGCCGTCGATAGGACAACGAATCTTTTCTGGCCCCCTGCACCACACGTAGATAGTCGCGCGGCGACGAGGCATCGCGCGCATGGGGAGGCCATGATGCTTAAGACAAGACAGCCGTTCCGCGCGGCGGGACGGTGCTATCGCGCGACCTTGATGGCCGCGGCCGCGTTTGCGTGCTGCTGCTCGTATGCAGTCGCGCAGAACGCAACACCTGACTCTGTGCCCGACGCGGTTGCCAGCGCGGACACCGTCATGACACTGGTCGAGGACGCTTCGTCGTGCGCAGCCAATCCGGCTGCATGCGCGGTGCATGTCTATACCGGCGGTGGAAATGGCGGTCATGCTGCGAGCGGCAGTGGCGGTAGCAGTCCCGGTAGCGGTAGCGGAGGAAATAACGGGAACGGCGCTGTCGGACCTGCTGGTGTCGGCGGAGCGACAGGCGCAACGTCCGGCGGTACGAGCGGTACGGGTCGCGGAGGAAATGCGTCCGGCGACGGTGGTTCGGGTGGTGGCACTTCGGGTGGCGGTACCTCAGGTGGCGGTACTTCGGGTGGCGGTACTTCGGGTGGCGGTACCTCAGGTGGCGGCACTTCGGGTGGCGGTACCTCGGGTGGCGGTACCTCGGGTGGCGGTACTTCGGGTGGCGGTACCTCGGGTGGCGGTACTTCGGGTGGCGGTACCTCAGGTGGCGGCACTTCGGGTGGCGGTACCTCGGGTGGCGGTACCTCAGGTGGCGGCACTTCGGGTGGCGGTACCTCGGGTGGCGGTACCTCGGGTGGCGGCACTTCGGGTGGCGGCACTTCGGGTGGCGGCACTTCGGGTGGCGGTACCTCAGGTAGCGGAGGCCATGGCGGACATGGCGGACATGGTGGCCATGGCGGCGGTGACGGCGGCGGTGACGGTGGCGGTCACGGCGGTGGTGACGACGGTGGTCACGGCACCGGTGGTGGCCATGGCGATGGTGACGGTGGTGGCAACGGCAATGGCGGCCACGGCAATGGCAATGGCCACGGCAACGGTGGCGGCAGTCATGGCGACGGTGACGGCGGTGGCCACGGCAACGGTGGTCACGGCACTGGCGGCGCGGGTAACGGTGGCGGAAACGGCAGTGGCGCTGGCGGCAACGGTGGCCACGGCAATGGCGGTGGCAACGGCACTGGCGGCGCGGGTAACGGTGGCGGAAACGGCAGTGGTGCCGGCGGCAACGGTGGCCACGGCAATGGCGGCGGCAGCGGCACTGGCGGCTCGGGTAACGGCGGCGGCAACGGCAGCGGTGCCGGCGGCAATGGTGGCCACGGCAATGGCGGCGGCGGCAGCACTGGCGGCTCGGGTAACGGCGGCGGAAACGGCAGCGGTGCCGGCGGCAATGGTGGTCACGGCAATGGCGGCGGCAGCGGCACTGGCGGCTCGGGTAACGGTGGCGGAAACGGCAGCGGTGCCGGCGGCAACGGTGGTCACGGCAATGGCGGCAACAACGGCACTGGCGGCTCGGGTAACGGCGGCGGTAACGGCAACGGCGCTGGCGGCAACGGTGGCCACGGCAATGGCGGTGGTAACGGCACTGGCGGCTCGGGTAACGGCGGCGGTAACGGCAGCGGTGCCGGCGGCAACGGTGGCCACGGCAATGGCGGCGGCAACGGCAATGGCAACGGCAGTGGTGGCGCCGGCAATGGCGGTGCCAACGGTGTCGGCAATGGTAGCGGTACTGGCAACGGCAATGGCGGTGGTCACGGCGGATCGTCCGGAGGCAACCACTGACCGGAAGCGTTGCCCGGCCGGGTGCCGTCAGAGCATCTCGAGCGCGCGCTTGGTGCGCGGCGCACGGAAGTACGCGTCAAGCTGCGCGCGCTCGTCATCGCTCAACACGAAATCGAGCGCGGCACGGTTGTCGCGCACATGTTCGATCCGCGATGCCTTCGGGATCGCGAACACACCCGGCTGCGCGAGCACCCATGCCAGCGCGACGCGCATCACCGACACGCCGCGTTGCCGCGCGATCTCGTCGAGCGGCGAGCGCTTCGGCAACCGTCCGTGATCGACCGGGCTGTACGCCATCGCCGGCATCCGGTGTTCGGCGAGCCACGGCAGCAGGTCGAATTCCGGGCCGCGCCGTGCGATGTTGTAGAGGATCTGGTTGGTCGCACACGCGCCGCCGCCCGCGTCGTCGACGAGCTCGGCCATGTCGGCGGTATCGAAGTTGCTCACGCCCCAGTGACGGATCTTGCCCGCGCGTCGCAGCGCCTCGAAGCCCTCGACCGTCTCCTCGAGCGGCACCGAACCGCGCCAGTGCAGCAGGTACAGGTCGAGCCGATCGGTACGCAGGCGCTTGAGGCTCGCGTCGCACGCGGCGACGACGCCGCGCCGGCTCGCATGGTGCGGGTAGACCTTGCTGACAAGGAACACGTCGTCGCGCAGGCCGGCGAGCGCCTCGCCGACGAGCGCCTCGGTCGCGCCTTCGCCGTACATCTCGGCGGTGTCGACCACCGTCATCCCGAGTTCGACGCCTTCGCGCAGCGCGGCGATCTCGTCCGCGCGGCGGGCCGGCCGCTCGCCCATTTCCCAGGTGCCCTGGCCGAGCTTCGGAATCGTCTCGCCGTCCGGCAGGACGACCGTGGCGATCGTGTCTGTCATGCGCTCCTCGCTGCGGATTCGTGGCCGCGCGCCGCGGCCGAAGCATGGAATACGATGCATCAGTGTAGTCAATCGGCGCGGCACCGGCCTGTTGCAAGGCAAAAACCGGCTATAACGGCGCCGCATGATGACTTAGAATGGCCGCAATCTGATCGATACCCATTCCATGAAGGCACCCACGGACGACCGCTGGCAGGACCTGCGCCCCGACCCCGACAACGACACGCCGCTCTACCTGCAGCTCGCCCGCAAGCTCGGCGACGCAATCCACGAGAACCGCTGGACGGCCGGCGAGGCGCTGCCGTCCGAGCGTGTGCTGTCCGATGCGCTCGGCGTGTCGCGCATCACCGCACGCAAGGCGATCGCGCTGCTCGTCGAGCAAGGCTTGATCCGCCGCACGCAAGGCGCGGGCAATTTCATCCAGCCGCGCTACGAAGATCCGCTGTCGCGGCTGTCGAGCTTCAGCGAAATGCTCGAGCGTCGCGGCTTCAAGCCGAGCTCGCAATGGATCGCGCGCGAGATCCAGCCCGCGAACCGCGACGAGGTGATCCAGCTCGGACTGTCGCCAGCCGCGTCGGTTACGCGCCTGAAACGCCTGCGCCTCGCCGACGGCATCGTGATGGCCGTCGAGAACTCGACGTTCCCCGCGACGCTGATTCCCGATCCGCAGGCGATCGGCGGTTCGCTGTACAGCTATCTCGAAGCGCGCGGCACGCCGATCGTGCGCGCGCTGCAGCATTTCCGCGCGGTCAACGCGACCGACGAGATCGCCGAACAGATGGGCATCGCGCCGCACGACGCGCTGCTGCTGATCACGCGGATCGGCTATACGTCGGACCAGCGCGCGATCGAGCTGACCGATACCTACTGCCGCAACGACTACTACGACTTCGTCGTCGAGCTGCGCAAGTAACGCAAGCCGCGCCGCCGGCGCTCACAGCCAGCTCGCATCGTCGGTGCCGAGCGGCACGGGCGGCCGCGCGAACGACGGCGGCGTCGCCGACAACCGCTCGGCCGGCCGCACGGCATCGATCGTGCCAAACGGCGATGCGATGCGATCGATCCGCTCACGCACGTCGGCAGCCGCGAGATCGGGCGCCTGCAGGCCGTCCGGCACGGCGCCGAACGACTGCAGCCAGCGCCCTGTCTGCGCGAGCGACAGCCGCACGTGCCAGCTTCCCCCTTCGCGCGCCCGGCGCGCAAGCGCGATCATCGCGCCGAACGCCGCGAGATAACCCGTCGCATGATCGAGCGCCTGGCACGGCAGATGGCGCGGTTCGTTCGCGTGCGCGGCCTGCTGCTCCTGCAACGCGACCCCGCTCGCCGACTGCACGAGGCTGTCGAAACCGCGCCGCTTCGCCCATGGCCCCGCGTGCCCGTATGCGGACACCGACACGCACACGATGCCGGGCCGCAACTCCGCCAGCGCCTGCGGTGCGAAACCGCGCGCCGCGAGCGCGCCGGGCCGGTACGACTGCAGGAACACATCCGCGTCGCGTGCGAGTGCGTGCAGCGCATCGACGCCAGCCGCATCGCGCAGGTCGATCCACGTCGAACGCTTGCCGCGCCCGTTGTCGATCACGAGCGGCGCGATGTTCGGCAGGTGCGGGCCATTGACGAGCAGCGTCTGCGCGCCGTGCGACGCCAGCGTGCGGCCCGCGACCGGCCCCGCGATGATGCGCGTGAGATCGAGCACGCGCACGCCGGCGAGCGGCTGGCCGGCTTCGCCGCGGCCGATCGGCTCGACCGGCGCGTCGCCGATCCGCTCGATCTCGAACAGCGGCAGCGACGCAATCGCGCGCGCCTGCTCATGCGCCGCCCATTCATCAGGTGTTCTGATCAATGCCGCGCACAGGCCGGCCTCGGCCAGCGCGGTATCGAGCGCCGCGCCGTCCCACGAGCGGATCGCCGCGGCGACGTCGGCCGGCTGCGCGCCGCAACCGAGCACGTCGAGGATCCCGTGCAGGTGATGCGGAAAATTCGCGTGCAACTGGATCCAGCGCCTGTCGCGCGTCTCGAAGAAGCCCGTCACCGGGTGACGCAACTCCGGCGGCGGGCCATCGTCCACGCGCAGGTAGCGTTCGCTGCGGAACGCGACCAGCGCGTCGCGCACCGACACGTCGACGGATTGCGCGACGCCGGTGCGAAGCCGGTGGCATTCGGCCGCCGCGAGCCCGGCGGCTGCGATCGTCGCCGCGGCGAGCGTGCCGACATGGAACGTCGACGGTAGCGTCGGGTCCCGGCCCGTCACGGTCGCGCGGGCCAGCGCGTCGCGGTCGCCGTGCGCGAGTTGCCACAGATGGGTCAATGCGAGTTCGGGTGTCATGGTGAAGTGAGCGCCTCAGCGTCGGAGGGGAGACGGAATCGAGTCTAGAATTCGCGACAGGCGCGATCAATCTTGATTGCGAGAATCAATACATAACGAATAGTTGTAGCGGGGCTGCGCTTCATGCGCCCCGACAGGAGCGACCGGCATGACATCCCTCAGCGCGCAGGAAGCCGCCGGCACCCTCGGCGTCAGCGTGAGCACGCTCTATGCGTATGTGAGCCGCGGGCTGCTGCGCTCGCTGCCCGACGGCGCGACCAAGCGCCGCCGCTACGACGCGGACGAGGTGCGCCTGCTCGCGCGCCGCCGCGCCGACGCGAAACGCGCGGGCGGCGTCGCCGAGCGGTCGCTCGACTGGGGCGTGCCGGTGCTCGAATCGCGGATCACGCAGATCGCCGACGGCCGCCTGCGCTACCGCGGCGCCGATGCAATCGCGCTTGCCGACGGGGCGACGCTGGAACAGACGGCCGCCAGGCTCTGGGAGTGTTCGCCCGCGCGGCTTGCCGCAGCATCGCTCGCGTCGACCGGTTTCGACGCCGCGCAGTGGGACGACTGGGCGCGCCGCTGGGCGCATCTCGCGCCGCTCGAACGCACGCTGGTGCTGTTGCCCGCCGCGGCCGCGACGCTGCCGCGCCTGTGGGCGCAGGGGCGCGACGCGCAGCTCGATTCGGCCGCGCTGCTGCTACGCGTCGCGACGGCCGCGCTCGCCGGCATCGCGCCGGGCGACGCGCCCGTGCACCGGCAGCTCGCTGCCGCATGGCGCGTGCGACGGCGCGACGAAGCCGACCTGCTGCGCCGCGCGCTCGTGCTGTGCGCCGATCACGAACTGAATCCGTCGACCTTTGCGGTGCGCTGCATCGCGTCGACCGGCACTCACCTGTTCGGCGCGATCGCGGGCGGGCTCGCGGCGCTGTCGGGCCCGCGTCACGGCGGCGAAACGTTCCGCGCGGGCACGCTGCTCGACGAAGCGGCCCGCGCCGCCGACCTCGATCGCTACCTTGCGCTGCGGCTGACGCACGACGAACGCGCGGACGGCGGCCGCACGGCCCTGTCCGGTTTCGCGCACCCGCTCTATCCCGACGGCGATCCGCGCGCGCTGGCACTGCTCGACGCACTGCACGGGGCGGTACCCGACCGACCGGCGCTGCACATGGCGCGCGCGCTCGCCGCGCGCGTCGAAGCGGCAACGGGCCTGCGGCCGGCAATCGATTTCGCGCTCGCGGTGCTGGAGCGCACGCTCGCGCTGCCGGACGGCGCGGCGTTCACGCTGTTCGCGGCCGGCCGCACGGCCGGCTGGATCGCCCATGCGCTCGAACAATATGCGGACGGCAAGCTGATCCGGCCCCGGGCGCGCTACGTCGGCAGCGACGCGGCCGCGTGACGACGGCTGTCGCGCCACGCGACGAGCGGCCGCCACCACGCCTGCGCGGCGCGCACGGCCGGCACCGCGAGCGGACCGAACGCGAACGTCGCGCCGTGCGGCCCCGCGCTGACCCACACGCGCATGCCGGACATCAACGTCAGCGAATCGCCGGCAGCGAGCCAGTAGTCGTCGGCCCGGCCCTCGACGGTCACCCAGACGTCGCCCTCGGCCACCTCGAGTACGGTGCGATCGACGATCCGCCACCGTCCGGCCGGCTCGTCACCGTCCATCACGTAGAGTCGCAGTTCGCGCATGGCAGCCTCCTGGTCGCACGGGTTCGATGGCACCAGTATTTCGGACAGTGACAGCACACGGACAGATACGGCTACAGACACTTTCGGCTGAACTGTACTGGTCAACCGACGGGGACGGGCATCCGCCGGCCGGACTTCGCGTTGCACCGAAACTGCACGGCACGGCGGCTTTCCCTACAATGGCGGCTGTCCCGCGCCACCGCCCCGTCTTCATGTTCCAAAGCCCGCCCGCCGCCGCTCCCGGCGAAAAGAACCTCACCGTGATGCTCTGGCTCGTTGCGACGGGCTTCTTCATGCAAACGCTCGATGCGACGATCGTCAACACGGCGCTGCCGTCGATGGCCGCGAGCCTCGGCGAATCGCCGCTGCGGATGCAGTCGGTCGTGATCGCGTACTCGCTGACGATGGCGGTGATGATCCCCGTGTCGGGTTGGCTCGCCGACACGTTCGGCACGCGGCGCGTGTTCTTCAGCGCGATCCTGGTGTTCTCGCTCGGCTCGCTGCTGTGCGCGAACGCGCATACGCTGACGCAGCTCGTCGCGTTCCGCGTCGTGCAGGGGGTCGGCGGCGCGATGCTGCTGCCGGTCGGGCGGCTCGCGGTGCTGCGCACCTTTCCGGCCGAACGCTACCTGTCCGCGCTGTCGTTCGTCGCGATTCCCGGCCTGATCGGCCCGCTGATCGGGCCGACGCTCGGCGGCTGGCTCGTGAAGATCGCGTCGTGGCACTGGATCTTCCTGATCAACGTGCCGGTCGGCGTCGCGGGCTGCATCGCGACCTTCTATTCGATGCCCGATTCGCGCAACCCTGCCGTCGGCCGCTTCGACCTGAAGGGCTATCTGCTGCTGACGATCGGCATGGTCGCGATCTCGCTGTCGCTCGACGGGCTCGCCGATCTCGGCATGCAGCACGCAGCCGTGCTCGTGCTGCTGATCCTGAGCCTCGCGTGCTTCGTCGCGTACGGGCTGTACGCGGTGCGCGCGCCGCAACCGATCTTCTCGCTCGAACTGTTCAGGATCCACACGTTCAGCGTCGGGCTGCTCGGCAACCTGTTCGCGCGGATCGGCAGCGGCGCGATGCCGTACCTGATCCCGCTGCTGCTGCAGGTGAGCCTCGGCTACTCGGCGTTCGAGGCCGGGCTGATGATGCTGCCGGTCGCGGCGGCCGGAATGTTCTCGAAGCGGATCATCACGCGGCTGATCACGCAGCACGGCTACCGCAAGGTGCTGCTTGCGAACACGATCATGGTCGGCGTGATGATGGCGAGCTTCGCGCTGATGCGCGACACGGTGCCCGTATGGGTGAAGGTCGTGCATCTCGCGCTGTTCGGCGGCTTCAACTCGATGCAGTTCACCGCGATGAACACGCTGACGCTCAAGGATCTCGGCACGGGCGGCGCGAGCAGCGGCAACAGCCTGTTCTCGCTCGTGCAGATGCTGTCGATGAGCCTCGGCGTCACGGTCGCCGGCGCGTTGCTCGCGACGTTCACCGGCATGCTGCGCACCGTGACGCCGAGCAACACGCTGCCGGCGTTCCATGCGACGTTCGTCTGCGTCGGGATCATCACGGCCGCGTCCGCGTGGATCTTCGCGCAGCTCGCGCCCGAGATCCGCAGCACCGCGCGCAAGACCGACCCGTCCGAGCGCGCGTGACGCGCGGCGCGCGCCGTTTCGGGCACCGCACCGCCACCGCGCGCACCATCGCGGTGCAGCCCGCCCCTGCGATGCGCGCGGCGATATCCCGTCCACCGGCCGCGACGGGCCGCCGCATGAGGCACGATGCCGTGCACGCTTCTTGCTCGCCTATTCTCTAGGTAAACTGGCAGTCCTCCTTCGGCCGACATCATGAGCATGATCGAAATCGATCCCCCAGGCTTTCAGCCGCCCCGCCCCGTCGCCGGCGACGACGGGAACCGGCGCACCGTGCTGTACGGCGGCTATACCGTGTTCAGCGTGTTCCAGCCCGTTTTCTCGGTGTCGCACCGCCGCGCGATCGGCTATCACGCATCGCTGCGCGCGCACGACGAGGAAAGCCGCCAGGTGGCGTCGCACGAGGTGTTCACGCAGGCGGCACGGCGCGGCGACCTGCTCGAACTCGGCCGGCTCGCCGAATCGCTGCATCTCGGCAACTTCCACGCGTTCGACAGTCACGACGAATGGCTTTTCCTGAGCCTGCATCCGGCCGCGCTGATGGACACCGTCTACGGCGACGCGCTGCTCGCGAACCTGAAGGCGCTCGGGCTGCCGCCGCACCGCGTGGTGCTCGAGGTGCCCGAGCAGGCGGGCGGCGAGACGCCGCGCTACGCGGCGATCGTCGACGGGCTGCGCAAGGCCGGCTTCCTGATCGCGCTCGGCGGGTTCGGCGCGAAGCATTCGAACATCGACCGCGTGTGGCACCTGCATCCCGATATCGTCACGCTCGACCGCGGCATCCTCGCGCAGGCGAGCGAGCACTCGCATCTCGAACGCGTGCTGCCGGGGCTCGTGTCGCTGCTGCACGAATCCGGCCAGCTCGTGCTGATGGGCGGCCTCGCGACCGAGCGCGACGCGCTGATCGCACTCGAGTGCAACGTCGATTTCGTGCAGGGCCAGTATTTCGCGGGGCCGAGCGTCGACCCCGTGCAACCGCAGGCTGCCGCGGGCTGCATGGATACGCTGTCGGCCGCGCTGCGGCTGCGCGTCGCGCGACGCGAGCGCACGCAGGCGGAACGGCTCGCACCGTATGTCGCCGCGCTCGAGGAAGCGAGCCGGAAGCTCGCTGCGGGCGAATCGCTCACCGATGCGGCGGCCGCCGTGCTCGGGCTGCCCGAGACCGCGCGCTGCTTCCTGCTCGATGCATCGGGGCGCCAGATCGGCGACAACGTGCTCGCGCGCGGCAGCGTGTCGCAGCGCGCCAAGCGCTTCCGGCCACTGCTGCATTCCGAAGGTGCGAGCTGGGAGCGCCGCCCGTACTTCATCGACGCGATGCGCGCGCCGGGCCGTGTGCATCTGACGCCGCCCTACCTGTCGATCAACGAGGCGCACCTGTGCGTGACCGCATCGGTCGCCGCGCCCGCCGCGGCCGGCATGCAGGTGCTCTGCGTCGACATCAACTGGGAAGCGGCGCTCAACCGCGAGTGAACGCGACCGCGCGCCGCCTTCACGCGGCGGCGGCCGCCTTGCGCACGATCAGCCGGTGTACGCGTTTGCCGGACGACGCGCTGACGACTTCATGTTCGTCGATCACGTGCATGCCGGCGCCGAGCGCCGCGTGCATCCGCGCCGAATCGAGCGGCGTATAGAGGCGGCCGCGCTCGTCGCGCAGCGCGCCGTTTCCGGCCACCCGCCAGCTCAGGTACAACGTGCCGCCCGGCATCAGGAGATCGGCCAGCCGTGCGGCGGCGGCCGCCGCGTCCGCCTGTTCGAGGTGCATGACGACCGTCTCGCACAGCACGTTGCGAAACGCGCCGGACGGCACGCCGGCCAGCGCCGGCAGTGCGGCCAGCTCGAAGCTCAGGTCGGGATGGCGCCGCCGCGCCTCGTCGAGCAGCGCGGCACTCGCGTCGTAGCCGCGTACGTCGAAGCCGCGCGAAGCGAGCCAGGCCGTGTCGCGCCCCGCTCCGCAGCCGACGTCCGCGGTCGGCCCCGGCGAGAAATGCTGTTCGAGCAGCGCGTACATGTCGTCGGGCGCGGCCTGGTCGAGCCAGTCCTGCGCATATTGCGCGGCATGGGCATCGTAGGCGTCGAGAGTCGGGCGATCCACCATGGCGATTGCTCCGCATAGGCGTCGTATGACGCACCCCGCATCTTAGCCGTTGCGCCCCGCCTGTGGCGTCGCGCGCGGCCCACGCAACGATGGGGCTAAGCCGGCCCTACGCGGCTCGCACTTCGCTTGCGAGCGGATCGAGTCAGACATGCGAGCGTGCGCCGCCGTGCACGGGCCCGGCCCGCCGCTCGACTTCGCGGCGCACGTCGCCGCGCAGCCCCGCGAAGAACGCAACTTCGGCGACCACGAACAGCGGCCCGACCATCAGGCCGACCAGATCGTCGACGAATGCGGGCTTGCGCCCCTCGAACCAGTGCCCGACGAACTGCACGATCCAGCCGACGACGAACGCACCGATGCCGATGCCGAGCCATTGCGCGGTCGGCAGCAGCGCGAGCGCCTGCGCGGCCCACATGCCGAGCGCGAACAGCACTGTCATCACGATCCCGAACCGCAGGTCGAGACGCAGGTAGAACACCGCGAACGCGACGGCGAGCAGCAGCGCCGGCGACAGCGCGATGCCGGCCAGCATGCCGATCGCCGGCCGCGACAGCAGCACCTCGACCGCGAACACGATCATCGGAATGCCGACCAGATGCGTCGCGATGTTGCGCGCGTCGCGATGGTAGGCCGCATACTGGGAAAGATGGTCTTCGAGCGTCTTCATCGCGTCTCCTCGTCGGTCGTTGAGCGCTATGATGCGCGTCACGCCCGAGAACCTCTGTCAGCTACCCGACATCGCGTGCCCATGCCTTCGTCGCTCGCCCCTACGTGCCGCAGATCGAGGCGAACCCGTGGTTCGCCGCGCTGCCGCCCGCGTTGCGCGCGGACCTGCTCGGCCGTGCGGCGCTGCGCCGCCTGCCGGCCGGCCACGCGCTGTTCCGGCGCGGCGACCCGCCGTGCGGGCTGTACGCGGTACTGGCCGGTTCACTCACGATAGGTGCGGTCGATCCGCAGGGCAAGGAAGCGCTGCTGACGGTCGCCGAGCCCGTCACGTGGTTCGGCGAAATCGCGCTGTTCGACGGCCAGCCGCGCACGCACGACGCGATCGCGCTCGACGACGCGCTGTTGCTGCACGTGCCGCAGGCCGCGCTGCTCGCGATGCTCGACGCGACGCCGCAATACTGGCGGCAGTTCGCGCTGCTGATGGCGCAGAAGCTGCGCCTGAGCTTCCTCACCGTCGAATCGATGAGCGTGATGCCGGCCGCGCAACGGCTCGCCGCGCGCCTGCTGATGATCGCCGAAGGCTACGGCGGCATCAGCGCCGGGCGCACGCGCGTGCGGCTGTCGCAGGAAACGCTCGCGTCGATGCTGTCGCTGACGCGGCAGACCACCAACCAGCTGCTGAAGGCGCTGCAGGCCGACGGTGTCGTGCGGCTGCATGTCGGCGAGATCGAGCTCATCGACATCGACGCGCTGCGTCGCGCGAGCGGGTTGGCCGGCGATACGCACTGAACGTCGCGCAACGGCCGCCACGCGACACCCCGCCGTCGCCGCGTTGCGCTATCGTGTCGGCTCGCTCCGCCCATCCCGTGCCCTGTCTTGAATACATCGACCGTCCCCGCCCCTTTCCGTCGTCCGTGGCCCGTGTTCGTCGCATTCCTGCGGCTCGGCCTCACGTCGTTCGGCGGCCCGGTCGCGCATCTCGGCTACTTCCGCGCCGAATTCGTCACGCGGCGCGGCTGGCTCACCGAGCGCACGTATGCGGATCTCGTCGGGCTGTGCCAGTTCCTGCCGGGACCCGCGAGCAGCCAGGTCGGGATGGCGATCGGCCTTGCGCGCGCCGGCTATGCGGGGATGTTCGCCGCGTGGCTCGGCTTCACGCTGCCGTCAGCGCTGCTGATGATGCTGTTCGCGCTCGGCGTTCACGCGACGGGCGCGCCGATCGAAGCCGGCGCGCTGCACGGGCTTCGCATCGTGTCGGTCGCGGTGATCGCGCAAGCCGTCTGGGGCATGGCGCGCACGTTGTGCCCTGATGCGCGCCGCGTCACGCTGATGGCCGCGGCCGCGTGCGTCGCGCTGCTCGCGCCGGCCGCGTGGACGCAGGTTGCGGTGATCGCCGCGGCCGGTGCGGCCGGTCTCGTCCTGCTGCCGCAGCCGGCGCGCGACGCCCACGAGCCGTTGCCGCTGCACGTATCGCACCGCGCGGGCGTGCTGTGGCTCGCGCTGTTCGCGGCACTGCTCGTCGCGCTGCCGTTCGCGGCACGCGTGCTCCGCTCCGATACGCTTGCCGTCGTCGATGCGTTCTTCCGCACGGGCGCGCTCGTGTTCGGCGGCGGGCACGTGGTGCTGCCGCTGCTGCAGGCGGCCGTGGTCGCGCCCGGCTGGGTCGGCGATTCGGCGTTCCTCGCCGGCTACGGGCTCGCGCAGGCCGTGCCGGGGCCGCTGTTCACGTTCGCGGCATTCCTCGGCGCTTCGCTGCGCGATGCGCCGAACGGCTGGCTCGGCGGCACGATCGCGCTCGTCTCGATCTTCGCGCCGTCGTTCCTGCTCGTTGCCGGCACCGCACCGTTCTGGGAGCGCCTGCGCCGCAGCACGCGCATGCAGGCCGCGCTCGCGGGCGTGAACGCGGCCGTCGTCGGGCTGCTGCTCGCCGCGCTCTATCACCCCGTCTGGACCGACACGATCGTGGCGCCGCGCGACCTGGCCGCCGCGCTCGTCGCGTTCGTCGCGCTGACGTTCTGGCGCGTGCCGCCGTGGGCTGTCGTGATCGCGAGCGCGGCGCTCGGCTGGGTGCTCGGCGTCGTCGGCTGATCCGGCAAGCGCGGCACGATCCTGCCGGGCAAAAACAAAAAAGCCCTCGCAACGAGGGCTTTTCCACGGGGTGCTGCGCGCCGCTACGGCGCGCGACGCACCGGAGGACCTTACGCGAAATTCTTCGCTGCGAAGTCCCAGTTCACGATGTTCCAGAACGCTTCGACGAACTTCGGACGTGCGTTGCGGTAGTCGATGTAGTACGCGTGTTCCCACACGTCGATCGTCAGCAGTGCCTTGTCGGCGGTCGTCAGCGGCGTCGCTGCGTTGCTCGTCGACACGATGTCGAGCGAACCGTCGGCCTTCTTCACCAGCCATGCCCAGCCCGAACCGAACGTGCCGACTGCAGCCTTCGTGAACGCTTCCTTGAATGCGTCGTACGAACCCCACTTCGCGTTGATCGCATCGCCCAGCGCGCCCGTCGGTGCGCCGCCGCCGTTCGGCGACAGGCTGTTCCAGAAGAACGTGTGGTTCCAGATTTGCGCGGCGTTGTTGAAGATGCCGCCCGACGACTTCTTCACGATCTCTTCCAGCGACAGGTTTTCGAATTCCGTGCCCGGGATCAGATTGTTCAGGTTCGTCACATAAGCCTGATGGTGCTTGCCGTAGTGGTACTGGATCGTCTCGAGCGAGATGGTCGGCGCGAGTGCGTCTTCAGCGTACGGGAGCGGCGGGAGCGTATGAGCCATGGCGATTCCTTCGTTGAGTATGTAGGGGGGCTTGTGTTGAATGCTGCCGAGCGTCCGATTGTAGGCGAGGACGAATAACCCCGCAAACTCACGGGCCAATTATCCGCGGTATGCGGAAAAGCGACGTTTGCGCAACGTCCGGCAGGACGAACCGGCGATGCGCAGTATCCATTCCCGCGCGGGACGCGTCCGTTGCGGGACCTTCGTTTCGCTTGCGCCGGTTACGTCAGATCGTATCGGTCAACCGCGGCTGCACGTCGGCGAGCGACACGTCGGCCGAGCCCTCGGCGAGATGCACGGTCAGGCGCCGCTGCGGCTTCAGCGCGCTCGGCGCGCGCACCGCGCGGCCCGTCTGCGCATCGATGAGCGCCGCATAGCCGCGCTCGAGCGTACGCTTCGGGCTCAGCACCTCGAGCCGCGCCGCACAGGCTGACACACGCGCCGTGTCGCGCTCGTGACGGCGCTGCAATGCGAGCGCGAGACGTTGCGACAGCCCTGCGAGCGCCTGGCGCGCCTGTGACGGATCGGGCCGCGCGCGCTGCCAGCGCAACTGCGCGAGCGCGAAGCGCGCGCGTGCGTCGCGCACCGGCCGCGACGCCGCCGACG
>NZ_JBNCAB010000098.1:0-25156 GCF_049805555.1 Burkholderia sp. DN3021
CCGCCCGGCAGGGCGCGTCGTTGCCGCCCGATACCGCCGATCCGCTCGGCGCGCACGCCGACCCGCGCTGGACGCCGGCGCGTGCCGGGCTGGCCGCCGCGTCGTCCGATCCACAGCCGCAGCCGCTTGCTCCCGTGCACCCGGCCGCCGTGCCGCTCGTCAGGCAACAGCTCGACGCGCTCGCGACCGACCAGTTCCGCTGGACCGGCGAGGCGTGGCCCGGCGCGCGGCTCGACTGGACGATCGAACCCGACGATCCGGGCAGCCGCGCACCGCGCGGCGGCGACGACGCGGGCGACGGCATTGCATGGCGCACGCGCCTGACGCTGACGTTGCCGTCGCTCGGTACGGTCGACGCGGAACTGATGCTGAACGGCGCGCAGCTCGTCGCGCGGCTGCGTGCGAACCAGACGGGCGCCGACCGCCTCACGCGGCACGAGGCCGCGTTGCGGCAGCGGCTCGAGGGATCGGGGCTGCGGGTGGGCGGGCTGTCGATCCGCGCGGTCGACGACGGGCCGGACGGCTTCGACCTGTTTGCCGCACAGGCGGCGGCCGCCGCGTATGCGCGCGGTGCGGCCGGCGGGCCGGGCACGCGCGTACCGGGCGCCGACGACGAGGTGCCGCAATGAGCATGTCGTCCCGCAAGCGCGCGGCCGCGCTCGTCTACGACCCGAAAGGCGGCGATGCGGCGCCGCGCGTGGTCGCGAAGGGCTATGGCGTGCTCGCGGAGATGATCGTCGCGCGCGCGCACGATGCGGGGCTGTACGTGCATACCGCGCCGGAGATGGTGTCGCTGCTGATGCAGGTCGACCTCGACGACCGGATTCCGCCGCAGCTCTACCAGGCCGTCGCGGACCTGCTCGCATGGCTGTACGCGCTCGATCGCACCGAACCCGGGCCGGACGCCGCCGCACCGCGCTTTCCATTGCCGCCGCTGCGCTGAACGGCGCGCCATCGCGCCGCTTCTTGCGAAACGCTGTCTCAGCCTTGCGGGTCATTCGGCCGGCATTTGTCGCCTATCGAGCGATATTTCGATGCAACGTGTGCGCTTCGTCGGCATTTCTTCGCTCGTCGAGCGCGCCGTTGCGTAGCCGAACCGATTGAGCCGGAATTCGATTTATGTAATGATATCCATTCTCATTTTCATGTTGCCCGGGCGGCGCGCGATCTCTGCGCGCCGCCCGTTGTTTTGAACGAATGGATACTTTCGCGTGAACGCGCCCGAAACGATCGACTCTCCCAAGGCGGGTGTGCCGCGCGCGGGCGTCACCGTGCTGCATCCGGCGGCCCGCCCGCTGACCGACGACGAACTGGCCGCGCGCCGCCAGCGCTCGCGTCGCGCGACCTTCATCAAGTGGCTGCGCAAGGTGCACGGCTGGGTCGGGCTGTGGGGCGCGGTGCTCGGGCTGCTGTTCGGCGTGACGGGCGTGGTGCTGAACCACCGCGCGCCGCCGCTGAAGATTTCGACCGGCGAGCCGCAGGTCGAGCAGATGCAGATCGCGCTGCCCGATCCGGTGCCGAAGACGCCCGCCGCGATGACGAAATGGCTGCAGCAGGAACTGCATTTCGACGGCCGGCCCGGCCGCATCCGCAAGGATCCCGCGCAAGCCGTCGCATGGGGCGACCAGCGCGTGATGCAGCCCGAGCACTGGCAGTTCGGCCTGTTCGGCCCGCACCGGAACCTGCAGGCCGAATACTGGGTCGGCAATGGCTATGTGTCGGTGAAGCGCACGGACAACACGTTCCTGACGACGCTGAACAACCTGCATCGCGGCGTCGGGATGAACCTCGGCTGGGTGCTGCTGATGGATACGATCGCGGGCTCGCTGATCCTGCTGTCGCTGACGGGCGTGCTGTTGTGGACCGAGCTGAACAAGCGCCGCACGGTCGGCGTCGTGCTGGTGGTGGGTTCGGTCGCCGCGGCGCTCGCGGCCGGCCTGACCTGATCGGCGCTCGCGCCGGCCTGCTGCCGGCGCGAGCCGCTTCGTCCGCGCATCCGAAGCGGCTAGCCAGTGTGAATCAGAGGCCGCAGGCCGCGCCGCTGTTCGCCGCGATTTCTCGCGCGGCCTTTGCGCCCTCGACCTGCAGGATCGTCGGCAGCGACACGTTGTTCTTCGCGGCGGTAATCTCGGCGAGGATCGAGATCGCGATTTCCGGCGGCGTCCGGCTGCCGATGTAGATGCCGGCCGGCCCATGCAGCCGGCCCAGTTCCGCTTCGTTCAGGTCGAACTCGCGCAGCCGCTCGCGCCGCGCCGCGTTGTTGCGCCGCGAGCCGAGCGCACCCACGTAGAACGCGGGCGTCTTCAGCGCCTCCATCAGCGCGAGATCGTCGAGCTTCGGATCGTGCGTGAGCGCGATCACGGCCGAACGCGCATCGAGTTTCATGTCGAGCACCGTATCGTCGGGCATCGTGCGCACGACGCGCGTGCCCGGCACGTCCCACGCATCCGTGTATTCCTCGCGCGGATCGCACACCGTCACCTGGTAGTCGAGCCCGACCGCGATCTGGCACAGATAGCGCGACAACTGGCCCGCGCCGATCACGAGCATCCGGTAG
Source organism: Burkholderia sp. DN3021 (assembly GCF_049805555.1). NCBI lineage: Bacteria > Pseudomonadati > Pseudomonadota > Betaproteobacteria > Burkholderiales > Burkholderiaceae > Burkholderia > Burkholderia sp. DN3021. The sequence continues at coordinate 2,558 of NZ_JBNCAB010000098.1, forward strand.
CGCGGCCCGTGGATCGTCACGAGCCGTTCGCCGTCGAACGCGAGCCCGTCGGCCGCTTGCGCGGGCGACAGCGACGCGCGGCCGGTCGCGAGCGTCATCGTGCGCGTGACGAGGCGGCCGGCCTCGACTTCCGCGCACAGCGCGGCGATCCCGCTGTCGCGCGTGAGCGGCTCCAGCACGAGCTGGATCGTGCCGCCGCACGGCAGCCCGAAGCGGTGCGCTTCCTCGGCCGTCACGCCGTACTTGAGCGCCTCCGGGCGCGCGTCGGCCGCGATCCCGCTCGCGTGCACGCGGGCGATCAGGTCGTCCTCGATGCAGCCGCCGGACACGGACCCGACCACGAGCCCGTCCTCGCGCACCGCGAGCATCGCGCCTTCGGGGCGCGGCGACGAGCCCCACGTCTTCACGACCGTCACGAGCAGCACGCGGCGGCCTTCTTCGAGCCAGCGCGCGCTGGATTTCAGTACATCGAGATCGACGCTTTCCATCATCTTTTTCCTGTTGCCGGGCAGCCCGCCGGTCCGGGCCGTCGTTCGATGGCGGGATTATGAACCGCCCGGCGCGCGTGTGCAGGCGGCGTGCAATTCGTGCGGGCAATTCCGGAGGATCGGGCAAGAGATCGCGACGATCGGACACGATCGCGCGCGGGAACGGCGCGGCGGCGCGTGTCCGGCGGCGGCTGATTCGGCGGGGAAGGGGCGTGCCGCACGAGGCCGGTTACGGCCCGGCGCGGTGTCGCACCGCTGCGCGCGGCGTGCGCGCGCAGCGGCGGAGGTCAGTGCGCGTCGTGGTGGCCGTGCGCGAGCTTCGAGTGGTGACGCGAGTACAGGAAGTAGATCACGAGGCCGATCACGAGCCAGATGCCGAACGCGGCCCACGTGACGGGCTGCAGGTTCAGCATCAGGAACAGGCACGACGCGACCGCGAGGATCGGCACCACGGGCACGCCCGGGCAGCGGAACGCGCGCGGCAGGTCGGGGTGCGTGCGGCGCAGCACGAGCACTGCGATCGACACCATCGAGAACGCCGCGAGCGTGCCGATGTTGATCAGCTCGGCGAGCACGTTGAGCGGCACGAGCGCGGCGATCAGCCCGAAGAACAGGCCGACGAGCCAGGTCGTCAGGAACGGCGTCGCGTAGCGCGGATGCACGCGCGACAGCGTCGCCGGCAGCAGCCCGTCGCGCGACATCGCGAAGATCACGCGGGTCTGGCCGTAGCTCATCACGAGGATCACGGTCAGCATGCCGAGCACGGCGCCGAGGTCGATGAAGCCCGCGACCCAGTTCTCGCCGGCGGCCTGCAGCGCGTACGAGATCGGGTGCGAGATGTTCGCGTACCGGGCCGACGGCACGATGCCGGTCGCGACCGCGGCGACCGTCACGTACAGCACCGCGCACACCGCGAGCGACGCGATGATGCCGATCGGCAGGTCGCGTTTCGGGTTCTTCACTTCCTCGGCCGCCGACGACACCGCGTCGAAGCCGATGAACGCGAAGAACATCACGGCCGCCGCGCCGAACACGCCGTTCCAGCCGTGCGGCATGAACGGCTTCCAGTTCGCGGGCGTCACGTGGAACAGGCCGACCGCGATCACGAGCAGCACGACCGACACCTTGATGAACACCATGATGTTGTTGATGCGGGTCGATTCGCGGATGCCGATCGACAGCAGCGTCGTGATCACGAGCATCACCAGGAACGCGGGCAGGTTGAACCACGTGACGACGCCCGGCACCGCGCCGGGCGCCGCCGTCAGCACGGTCGGCAGCGACAGCCCGAAGCCCTGCAGCAGCGACTGCAGGTAGCCCGACCAGCCGACCGACACGGCCGATGCCGCGAGGCCGTACTCGAGCATCAGGTCCCAGCCGATGATCCATGCGGCGAGCTCGCCGAGCGTCGCGTACGAATACGTGTAGATCGAGCCGGCGACGGGGATCGTCGACGCGAATTCCGCGTACGACAGCGCCGCGAGGCCGCATGCGATCGCGGCGATCACGAACGACAGCATCAGTGCCGGGCCGGCCTGCACGGCGCCGGTGCCGGTCAGCACGAAGATGCCGGTGCCGATGATCGCGCCGATGCCGAGGAAGGTGAGGTCGATCGCGCCGAGCGCTTTCTTGAGCCCGGCGGCGTGCGCGCCGGCGATCATGCGATCGACGTTTTTCTTGCGGAAGAGGGACATTGCGGATGAATTGCCAGCGCGCGCGAGCGCGGCGGCGCTGACTGAGTGAAAACCCGCGATTTTAGCCGATTTGGCGGACAAGGCCCGCTGCGGCGCAGCGGCGCGTCGCGGAATCGTCCGATAAAACAAGCGCTTGCGCTTGATGCGGGCGGCGGTTGAGCGCGACGCGGCGTGCGCCGCGCCGTTGCATCGTACGAATCCGATGTATCGGGCGAATCCGTTGAATCAGGCGCCGGCCGTGGGCGCCATGTCGACGAGCCGGTTGCTCATCACGTAGAACGTGAGCTCCGCGTTGTTCGACAGCCGCATCTTCTCGAGCAGCCGCGAACGATACACGCTCACCGTCTTCACGGACAGCGACAGCGTGTTCGCGATGTCGGTGAGCCGCTTGCCCGACGCGAGCATGCAGAGCGTCTGGTATTCGCGGTCGGACAGCTTCTCGTGCGGCAGCGGCTCGTTCTCGAACGACACGTATTCGGCGAGCGCCTCGGCCATCGCGGGGCTCACGTACTTGCGGCCGGCCGCGACCTGCTGGATCGCGCCGATCATCTGCGCGGCGTTGACCGTCTTCGACAGGTAGCCGGCGGCGCCGGCCTTCAGTGCGCGCACCGCGTACTGGTCCTCGCGGTACATCGAGAACATCAGCACCGGCGTGTGCGACAGCTTGCGCTTGAGGCGCTTGAGCACCTCGATGCCGTTCGTGTCCGGCAGCGAGATGTCGAGCAGGATCACGTCGAATTCCTGCCGGTCGACGGCCGCCATCGCGTCGCCGCCGGTCTCGGCCTCGGTGACGTCGCGCGCGATGCCGCGGTCGATCAGCAACTGGCGGACCCCTTGCCGGACGATCGCGTGATCGTCCACGAGCAGGATGTTCAGGCTCATGACGACCTCACGAACGCGACGCGCGGCGTGCCGCGACGGGCGTCGCGAGCAGCGAATCCCACGCGAAGCGCGCGGTGACGCGCGTGCCGTGGCCGGTTTCCGGCGTGGCCGTCTCGAAGCTGCCGCCGAACGCTTCGCAGCGTGCGCGCATGCCGGCGAGACCGTAGCCGGTGCGGCGGCCCCGGGCGAAACCGGTGCCATCGTCGGCGACGATCAGCGACAGATACGTGCCGTCGGTGACGATCCGCACGTCGACCGACGCCGCCCTTGCGTGTTTCGCGACGTTCGACAGCGCTTCCTGCGCGACGCGGAACACCGCGAGCGCGCCGGCGCCGGCGATCTGCGTCAGGCGCGCGTCGGCCGCGCACACGAAGCTGGTGCGCAGGCCGGTGCGCGTCGCATGGCTGTCGACCCACGACGACAGCGCGCCGACCATGCCCGCGTCGAGCGCCGGCGTGTCGCGTTCGTCGATCAGCCGGCGATTCGCGTCGGTCGCGGCGTCGAGCGCCTGCTGGGCGAGCTCCAGCGCACGCACGCAGCCGTCCGGCGCATCGGCCGGCAGCCACGTTTGAACGTTTGCTAGCGCGAAACGCGCGGCGGTGAGTTCGGCGCCGAGCCCGTCGTGCAGCTCGCCGGCCAGATGGCGGCGCGCGGCTTCGTCGGCGGCAAGCAGCTGGGCGGACAGCGCGGCGATGCGCGCGGCGGAGGCGTTGCGTTTCGACGCGGCTTCGGCAATGGGCGGAGTAGCGGCGCAGCCCTGTACGAGCTGCCGCGACGGGAACGGGGCGTGGGCGCCCGGGGGCGCGTTAAGCGACGTATCCATGACTCTCCCTGCTGTCAGAAAGCGGTTCAGACACCGGCTGGCTGCGTGGAACGATTGCCGTTGCGATGACGGTCGCCGCCAGGGAATCGCCCCGTGCCGAGGTAACAAAAGTTACATTTTGTAACGACTGCATCCGACCCTTCAACCCCTGTCCGAATGGCAACCACGCGCGCCGAATAATATCTCAAAAATTTCGAAAAGGTCATGTCGGGCGGACATTTCAGGGTAAATGTGAATAATCGGAATGAAGCTGTTGTAGGAAAAACACTGACACCCGAGCACCGGGCGATGACGTATCCAAATGTAACTATTTGAGATGAGATGGTCCCAGTTTGTTACGAATTCGCCAAGTGCGGACGAAAAAAAACCGGAGCTTTTGCTCCGGTTTTTTGATGCCGCACAAATTTCGGGGCGGATCAGTCCACGAATGCGCGTTCGATCACGTAGTGGCCCGGCGCGCTGTTCTTGCCTTCGACGAGGCCGGCCTGCTTCAGCAGGTCGGTCGTGTCCTTCAGCATCGCGGTGCTGCCGCACAGCATCACGCGGTCGTTTTCCGGCGAGAACGGCGGGACGTCGAGATCCGTGAACAGCTTGCCCGTCGCGATCAGGTCGGTGATCCGGCCTTCGTTGTCGAACGCTTCGCGCGTGACCGTCGGGTAGTAGACGAGCTTTTCCTTGATGATGTCGCCCAGGTACTCGTGGCCCGGCAGGTCGTGCTTGATGTAGTCCATGTACGCGAGCTCGCCCTTCAGGCGGCACGTGTGCGTGAGGATCACCTTGTCGAAGCGGTCGTAGATGTCCGGATCGCGGATGATCGACATGAACGGCGCGAGGCCCGTGCCCGTCGACAACATCCACAGCGTCTTGCCCGGCAGCAGGTTGTCGGCGACCAGCGTGCCCGTCGGCTTCTTGCCGATCAGCACCGTGTCGCCCACCTTCAGGTGCTGCAGGCGCGACGTCAGCGGGCCGTTCTGCACCTTGATGCTGAAGAATTCGAGGTGCTCTTCGTAGTTCGGGCTGACGATCGAGTAGGCGCGCGCGAGCGGCTTGCCGTCGACCTCGAGGCCGACCATCGTGAATTCGCCGTTGTTGAAGCGCAGGCTCGCCTCACGGGTGCAGGTGAAGCTGAAAAGCGTGTCGGTCCAGTGGTGGACGGATTGGACGGTGGCGGTGTCGTATTTGCTCATGGCTTTGAAAACGGACGCGCGTAGCGAACGCGTGTAACGGGCCCAAAAACGGGCAAAAAAAACGAGTGCGACGGCCCGATCGCGGATCGGCCGGCCGGCGCGTCGGACACGCGCCTTCTCGATGACAGACGATTGACGAACTGGTTATTTTACCCTGTTGGCGCTGATCGCGGGCTTGACCCGCGTGGCTGCGCGGATTTGGCGCAACGAATTCTTTCAATTAACTTTCGTCGATCGGCCGCGAGTTTCGCGCCGAGGCCGACGAGCGCCCCGCCGCACGGCGCGTCGAGCGGGCGCCGCACGCACCGGTAGCCGCGCTTGCGGCGGATGGCGACCGGGTCGTTATTGCGGATCGAGGCGCAGGCGCGCGATGTACGGCAGGTGGTCCGACAGCCACGCGGCCTCGCCGGACGGCGCGCGCCATTCGAGCGGCGTCAGGCCGCGCACGAACATCTTGTCGAGCGCGAGCGCCGGCGAGAACGCGGGGAACGTGCGGCCCGATTCGCCGAGCAGCGTCGCGACCTCGGACATCCCGATCTCGCCGAACAGCGCGACCGAATCGTTGCGCCAGTCGTTGAAGTCGCCGGCGAGCATCAGCGGACCGTCGCCTGCGTTGCGCACGATCCAGTGCGCGATCCAGTGCATCTGGCGCAGCCGCGCGGCGCGCGTGAGCGCGAGGTGCGCGCACAGCAGCGTGACCGGGCGCGCGCCCGCGAGCGTCGCGCGCGCGACGAGCAGCCCGCGCCGTTCGAAGCGGTGCGCGGAGATGTCCCAGCGGCCGCCGAGATCGAGCGGATGCGGCGACAGGATCGCATTGCCGTGCCGCCACGACGGCTTGAACACGTTCGGCCCGAGCGCGATCTGCCAGTCGAGCGCATGCGCGATCTCGGTGGCCTGGCAGTGCCACACGTCGTCGACCGCGTCGTCCATCGGCGCGCCGAAGCCGGGCGCGAGCATGGGGCGCGGCATGCGGCGCGCCATCGCTTCCTGCAGGAAATACACGTCGGCGTGCGTCGACTGCATCCAGTTGCGCATCGCGTTCCACGCGGTGAAGCCGAGCGGCGAGCGGCCCTTGTGCAGATTCCAGCTGACCGCGGTGATTTCGTCGGGCGCGGCGTGCGGTTCGGCGAACGGCAGAGACAGGGCGTCGGCGGACATGACGCTCAGTCCTTCGCGACGTGCGCGCGCACGCGGTACACGAGGTGCGGGTGCTGCTCGACGAGCGTCCAGTCGGTCCATGCATCGCTGCCGACCGACAGGCCGGGGTGGCTCGCGACGATCTGCCGCGGCGACGCGGGCACGCACGGATCGCCGCGCGTCGCGTTTTCGTCGTCGAGCGTTTCCTGCACGTCGAGCGCGAGCGACACCGTGTTCGCGCTGGTGTCTACGGTGAGCGGCGCGACCGTCACCGAGCGCGAGCGCTCGGTCGGCACGACGCGCGCGGCATTGCCGCAGCCGACCGGCACGGCGGACGGATAACGGTGGGTATCGGTGCGGGTCTGACCCACGGTGGTGCGCTGCTGGAACGTGTCGATGGTCTGACCGTCGCGCACCACCTGGATCTCCCATGCGACGGAGGCCGGTGCGGGGCTCTGCGCATGGGCGGCGAGCGCGACGCTCGCGAGCAGGACGGCCAGGCCGTGTTTCAGCATGAAACGTCTCCGGAAACGCGGGATAGCGGGGAACGGACGCACATCTTACGCCCGATCGATTTCGATCGTGATGTGACAGGACGCGCCGCGACAGGTTTGCCGCGCAATACGGTCCTGTCCGAAAGGTAGGTGCGCGTCATGCATTTTCAAGCGAAAAAGCGCGCGAATTCGGCGACGGGCGCGCGTTCGATGACGAGGCGGTTCTCGATCGCATCGGCATCGATGCGCGGGGAAGCGGTGGGGGCGGACATCGGCATGCCTTCGGGACGAGGCGCGCCGCGCCGCGCGGGCGCCGTCGGCGAAGCCTTGAGGCGGGTGGGTGAACCGACGATCATACGCCGCGCCGCGCAGCCGTGCAGCGCACGCCGGGTGTTAGCAGCAGACTCGTTTGGCTGCTTGCTTGCGTGCGGATACGGGCCCGCTACACTGAAATCGTAAGGGTCTGATGGTTGTGCGACAGCAAGCGGCAGCGAGGTTGGTATGACGACGGCGATGGTGAAACAGGAACTGGCGGTGGCGTCCTTCAGCACGGTGTACGACCTCGAGCAGGTCGAGACGGCGCTGAGCGACCTGAACGAGAGCGCGAGCGACGCATTGCGCGCCACCTACGAAAGGATGCTCAAGACGGGGAATCTGCGCTTTTGCGTGAAGCCGAACCGGATGCCGTCGTTCGACGCGCTCGGCGACGCGTTGCCCAATTTCACCGAACCGCTCGACGACGTGCGCAAGCAGGTCGCGCTGTGCCTCGAAACGGACGACCGGCTCGAGCTGATGCCGATCCTGCTGCTCGGGCCGCCCGGCATCGGCAAGACGCATTTCGCGAAGGCGCTCGCGCAACTGCTCGGCACCGCGTACCACTACGTGCCGATGAGTTCGCTGACGGCCGGCTGGATCTTGTCGGGCGCGTCGTCGCAATGGAAGAACGCGAAGCCCGGCAAGGTGTTCGATGCGCTCGTGAACGGCAGTTACGCAAACCCGGTGATCGCCGTCGACGAGATCGACAAGGCCGGCAGCGATGCGCAATACGATCCGCTCGGCGCGCTGTATGCGTTGCTCGAGCACGACACCGCGCGCGTGTTCGTCGACGAATTCGCGGAAGTGCCGATCGATGCGGGCAACGTGATCTGGGTCGCGACCGCGAACGAAGCGCAGGCGATTCCGGAGCCGCTGCTCAACCGGATGAACGTGTACGAGATCGCGCCGCCCGATGCGGCCGGTGCGCGCCGGATCGCGCAGACGATCTACGACGAGATCCGCACGTCGCACGCATGGGGGCGGCGCTTCCCCGACACGCTCGGCGACGACGCGCTCGACGTGCTGGCCGCGACGCCGCCGCGCACGATGCGCCGCGCGCTGCTGCATGCATTCGGCGCCGCGCGGCTCGACGGCCGCGATGCAATCGGGCCGCACGACATCCGCGCCGACGAGGGCGCCGCGAAGCGCAGGCCGATCGGCTTCTGAACCGGCGGCGCGCGCATGGCCGAGGTGCGCGCGCCGAATCGTGCGCGGTGTCGTCGCGACGCGGCACACATGCTTTCGGCAGGCTTGCGAACCGGGACGTACAATTCTCTTCTCTCCCCTCGACGCGTTAGCAGCGCGAAACGTCATGGAGCAGATGGATTGTGTAGTGATCGGCGCGGGCGTCGTCGGCCTTGCGATTGCACGCGAACTGGCCGCGCGCGGGCGGGAAACACTCGTGCTCGAGGCCGCCGACGCGATCGGCACGGGCACGAGTTCGCGCAACAGCGAAGTGATCCACGCGGGGCTCTACTATCCGCGCGGGTCGCTGAAGGCGATGTCGTGCGTGCGCGGCCGCGATCTGCTGTACGAATTCTGCGACACGCATCACGTGCCGTACCGGCGCGCGGGCAAGCTGCTGGTCGCGACGAGCGTCACGCAGGTGAAGCAGTTGAAGGCGATCGCCGCGCGCGCCGCCGAAAACGGCGTGCTCGACCTGCTGCCGCTCACGCGCGTCGAGGCGCAGACACTCGAGCCCGCGCTCGAATGCGTGGAAGCGCTGTTCTCGCCGTCCACCGGCATCGTCGATAGCCACCAACTGATGCTCGCGCTGCTCGGCGCGGCGGAACGCGACGGCGCCGTGTGCGCGCTGAAATCCCCGGTCGAGTCGATCGACGTGCTGCGCGGCGGGCGCTTCGTCGTGCGCACGGGCGGCGACACGCCCGCCGAGATCGAGGCCGCCTGCGTGGTCAACAGCGCGGGCCTCGGTGCGCAGGCGCTCGCGCGCCGCACGCGCGGCCTCGACCCGCACTGGGTGCCGCCGCTCTATCTCGCGCGCGGCAATTATTTCAGCCTGTCGGGCCGTGCGCCGTTCTCGCATCTCGTGTACCCGATGCCCGACCGCGCGGGGCTCGGCGTGCACCTGACGTTCGACCTTGCCGGGCAGGCACGCTTCGGTCCGGACGTCGAATGGGTCGATGCGCTGCGCTACGAAGTCGATCCGGCGCGCGCCCCCGCGTTCTACACGTCGATCCGCGCGTTCTGGCCGGGCCTGCCCGACGGTGCGCTGCAGCCGGCGTACGCGGGTATTCGGCCGAAGGTCGCGGGGCCCGGCGAGCCGCCGGCCGACTTCATCGTGCAGGGCGCCGCGCAGCACGGCGTGCGCGGGCTCGTGAACCTGTTCGGCATCGAGTCGCCGGGGCTCACCGCGTCGCTCGCGCTCGCGCAGCGCGTCGGCGACATGGCCGCATACGGTTGACGCAAGCGCGCACGCGTGGGCCGTGTGAAATCCCTTATCTCCGGCATTTCGGCGCGCACATTTATTCGCTTGGCGGTTATTCTGTCGAACGGCTGTCGCCAGAACAGCTTTCAAACCGATAACGTTGGAGCGAGTCCCCCATGAAAACATCCCGTCGGAGTTTCCTGATTACGAGCGTTGGCGTCGTGTCCGCGCTGGCGCTGTCGCGTGAAGCGCTGGCCGATGCGCCGATGCTGTCGGAAACCGATCCGACCGCGGTGGCGCTCGGCTACAAGGCCGATGCCACGAAGGTCGACAAGACGAAGTACCCGAAATACGCAGCGGGCCAGGATTGCGCGGCCTGCATGCTGTACCAGGGCAAGAAGGGTTCGGCTTCGGGCCCGTGCGGTGCGTTCCCCGGCAAGCAGGTGTCGGCGAAGGGCTGGTGCAGCGCATTCTCGAAGATGGGTTGAGGCCCGTGCGGCATCGTGCGATGCCGCAATGTGGCGAAAACCGCAAAACGCCCGCCGTCGAAAGACGGCGGGCGTTTTTATTGCTTGAAAACGGTTCCGTACGGGCGGCCTCGTTGCGTACACAAAGGGCAGGTCGATGCAGGCCCGAAGCGTTTTGCCAGGGACGAGGGGCGGTTCGACCGTCTCTTTGGCGTGTCTCGCATGACTTATGGAAGCTGCGTCAGGATTCGATCGTAAAGAGAAGGTGGGAGATTGATCGTCTTGAGGACATCGCCCTCCGGATAGGTCAATGAGTCCTTTGTCCAAGTCAGGCTGACGAGGACCCCCGACGTGTCCCGGTAGGTTCGCTCGGCAAGAAGCCGCATATTGTCTTTGCCATACAGCCTCAGAATGATCGTATCTCTGAAGTAGCAGTATTTCGCGACATAGCGACCGTCAGGCGAGTATTCGGTCACCCGATCCCGCGGGCTGCAGGCCGCACGCAATCGCGCGTCCTGCCAGTAACGCCATGCAATACCGAGCATGATCAGGGCAGCGACGGTGACGACGATGCGTCGGATCGAGACGCAGAGCATTTGCCTGGCTCGCTGCGGTCGGCCGTCGTGACTCGACCAGATGAAGCGTAGTGCACGAATCATCGAGATCGATGCAATCACGATAACGATGCTCGCCAACAACAGGACGAGCGTTCCGATACTTGTGGATTCTCCGGCGGTACTCACGAAAAAACGATCTCGATGGGTTGGGGGAGGGTTACGCAGCGGTAGTCAGAGAAGATAATGAAGTCGCCGCCGCGCCGATGCCGTTGCTGCCACTCGCGAAACGACTTGTTTCTGACCGGATAGTAGATGTTGTCTCGAGATCGCTTGCCTTCGACGACCACGGGATAGTCCAGCCAGGGAAGGCTGGCAATTCCGGCTGCGCCCGCTGCGGGGACGAGGACGACACGCTTGTGGTTCCAATGCCCGAGATATTGCGACTGATTGTCGCTCTTGTCGGAAAACGTATAGTTGTCGCGCACGTAAAGGTAAATCGATGTGACTGTTGCGCGACGTGCCTCCCGGTTGAATTCGGCATACGCGACTGCCGCATAGATATTGAACGACCCCAGTGCTCCCGTCAGGTCATCCGGGATTCCACTGTTGGTCAGGCGCTTCAGGATGAACTCGTCGAGTTTTTGATCGAACGTACTTTCAACGCCTGCGAACTGGAACTGGAAGCGGTTGTGCAATTCCACGAGGTTTCCATTACAAAGCGACAACGCATCGATCGTCGCGTCCGGGGTTCGGACACGAGACAGGCACTTGCGAAGCGCTTCGACGGCTCTGGGGGTGGTCAACCGCTGCCTTTGTTGAAGTGCCAAATATTGCGCCTTTGCACGAGGGTAGTTGAGAATCCATTCGAGCTTGATGGACCTCATGTCGTACATGTCGGCTGGATAAGGCTGGCCGTCCTGATTGATGCATAGTGCCTCGTCCTTGTCGGTCGGTGAATAATTCAGCGCTCCGGCAAACCACCGTTCCATCAGCCGCGCGGATACCGGCATCGAGAGTTTCCGCATCGCGCCGGGGATCTCCTGGATATCCAGCGGTGCGATTGCTTGTTTCTTTTCGCGCTCTGCTGTCGGTGCGGGTTCGGAATGTTTCGGCGCGTCTGGCGTGTCAAGCCACTTTTTGAATCGCGCGAGCGCTTCTGCAACAGGCAGAAGATCGTCGAGCGATTTGTTCACGCGATCCTTGTGAGTCAGGCGCTTGACGGACCGCCGGGCGGGTTCGGGGGGCGCCGGCAAGGGCGGCGGTGCCTGGTCCATCGACAGCTTGGTTTCGCGAACGATTTCGCAGCCGTCGATGCCTTCGCATCGAGCCCATTTCCACAGCAGCCTATTTGCCATGTAGTAGGGAGTCTTGTTGTTGCTCACGGCGGTGTCCGAGAAAGGTATGTTGCGACAGACCCACGTTCCGGCGCTCGGCCGGATGCCATGCGATCTGACGAGGCGGAACGGCATCGGGTGAAAGTTAATGGAAAGAAATAGGGCGGGAAATAAGACAAAGTCGAAAGTGCAACCGTCCCAACGCGAATGACGTGCAAGGCGAACGGGGGGCGTCGCTGGGCCCGTGTCCTCGGTGTAGCGCCTACACGGCATCGTGCGATGCCGCAATGTGGCGAAAACCGCAAAACGCCCGCCGTCGAAAGACGGCGGGCGTTTTTATTGCTTGAAAACGGTTCCGTCGCTTTCTACACTCGCTGCAAACCAGCGCGCCGCGGCACACTGCGCCGCGCCACCCGACACGGCGAATTCACGAGGACGAGGCACGCATGGCGACGATTGCGAATTCAACGAAAACGATCCGGCCCGAGCGTGCGCTGAACCGGCGCGCGGTCGTGGCCGCCGTGATCGGCAACGCGCTCGAGTGGTACGACTTCACGGTATTCGGCTTCATGACGGTCGTGATCGCCGAGCTGTTCTTCCCGACCTCCAGCGAATACTCGTCGCTGCTGCTGACCACCGCGACGTTCGGCGTCGCGTTCTTCATGCGCCCGATCGGCGGCATCGTGTTCGGGCTGTACGCGGACCGTGCCGGCCGCAAGGCCGCGCTGTCGCTCGTGATCCTGCTGATGACGTTCGGCATCTTCCTGCTCGCGATCGCGCCGCCCTATGCGGCGATCGGCATCGGCGGCCCGCTCCTGATCGTGCTCGGCCGCCTGCTGCAGGGCTTCTCCGCGGGCGGCGAATTCGGCAGCGCGACGGCGCTGCTGATCGAGGCCGCGCCGTTCTCGAAACGCGGTTTCTACGGCAGCTGGCAGATGGCGAGCCAGGCGGCCGCGCTGCTGATCGGCGCGCTCGTCGGCGCGGCCGTCACGCGCGGGCTGTCGCACGACGCGCTGCACAGCTGGGGCTGGCGCGTGCCGTTCGTCCTCGGGCTCGTGATCGGCCCGATCGGCTTCTATATCCGCCGCCATCTCGCGGATTCCGAAGCATTCCTGCACGCGCAGCAGAGCGCGCGCCGCGCGACGCTCGGCGAAGTGTTCACGCGCCATCCGCGCGAGGTGCTGTGCGGGCTCGGCTCGGTGATCGCGCTGACGGTGACGATCTACGTGCTGATCAGCTATCTGCCGACCTTCGCGGTGAAGCAACTGAAGCTGCCGTATGCGGAATCGTTCTACGCGGTGATCGTCGGCAACCTGCTGCTGATGGTGCTGTCGCCGGTCGCCGGCGCATGGTCGGACCGCATCGGCCGCAAGGGGCTGTCGCTGTGGTCGCTCGCGCTGACGCTCGTGCTGATGTATCCGCTGTTCGCGTGGCTCGACGCGGCGCCGAGCATCGGGCGGCTGATCGCGGTGCAGGCCGTGCTGTCGGTGACGCTCGCAGGCTATTACGGGCCGTTCGGCGCGATGATCGCCGAGCTGTTTCCGGCCAACGTGCGCTCGACCGGGCTGTCGATCGCGTACAACGTCGCGGTGATGCTGTTCGGCGGCTTCGGGCAGTTCATCGTCACGTGGCTGATCAAGGTCACCGGTACGCCGCTGGCGCCGACCTACTATGTGATGGCCGGGCTCGCGCTGTCGATCGTCGCGGTCGCGTTCGTGCCCGCGCGCAGCGCCGATCTCGACGCGCCGGCGTGACGGCATGACAGGAAGAAGACCGTCGTCGAATCATTTCGCGAAACGCAATGATGTGCGGCCGGACACGGAAAACCGCGCGCCGAACCTTCGCGTTCGCGCCCGAATTGTTTAGTTGTCGAACGAAACATGCGCGGGATGAACGGAACTGTCGCTCGCGCGCGTTTTCGCATTTTTTATCCGTGCAAGACATCGGCAAAAACCCGTGCGGGCGCGTCTAGAAGAGTTTTTTCTCCAGCTTGTTGCAAAATCGCTAGCTCAAGTAATATCCGCGTACGCCGGACCCTGGCGGGACCGGTTCCGATCTGGAGACCTGGAGGAAACATGGAATACAACCGTCTGTTGCACACCCTGCGTGTTACCGCCATTGCAGGCGTGGCAGCGGCATCGCTCGGCATCGCGGGTTCTGCATTCGCACAGATCCCGAACAAAACGCTCGTCTACTGCTCAGAAGGCAGCCCGGCGGGTTTTGATTCCGCGCAATTTACGACCGGCGTCGATTTCACCGCCGCCACGTTCACCGTCTACAACCGCCTCGTCGAATTCGAGCGCGGCGGCACCAAGGTCGAGCCGGGCCTCGCCGAGAAGTGGGACGTGTCGTCCGACGGCAAGGAGTACACGTTCCACCTGCGCCACGGCGTGAAGTTCCACACGACCGACTTCTTCAAGCCGACGCGCGAATTCAACGCGGACGACGTGCTGTTCACGTTCCAGCGCATGCTCGACCCGAACCAGCCGTTCCGCAAGGCGTATCCGGTGTCGTTCCCGTACTTCACCGACATGGGCCTCGACAAGCTGATCACGAAGGTCGAGAAGGTCGATCCGTACACCGTGAAGTTCACGCTGTCCGAGCCGAACGCGCCGTTCATCCAGAACATGGCGATGGAATTCGCGTCGATCCTGTCGGCCGAATACGGCGACCAGCTGATGAAGGCCGGCAAGGCCGCCGACATCAACCAGAAGCCGGTCGGCACGGGCCCGTTCATCTTCCGCAGCTACACGAAGGACGCGACGATCCGATTCGACGGCAATCCTGATTACTGGAAGAAGGGCGAAGTGAAGCTGTCGAAGCTGATCTTCTCGATCACGCCGGATCCGGGCGTGCGCGTGCAGAAGATCAAGCGCAACGAATGCCAGGTGATGAGCTATCCGCGCCCGGCCGACATCGCGACGCTGAAGGCCGACTCGAACGTCGACATGCCGTCGCAGGCGGGCTTCAACCTCGGCTATCTCGCGTACAACGTCGAGCACAAGCCGGTCGACAAGCTCGAGGTGCGTCAGGCGCTCGACATGGCGATCAACAAGAAGGCGATCCTCGAATCCGTCTACCAGGGTGCGGGCCAGGCGGCCAGCGCGCCGATGCCGCCGACCCAATGGTCGTACGACAAGAACCTGAAGATGGCCGCGTACGACACCGCGAAGGCGAAGGCGCTGCTCGCGAAGGCCGGTTATGCGAACGGTTTCGAGATCACGCTGTGGGCGATGCCCGTGCAGCGCGCGTACAACCCGAACGCCCGCCTGATGGCCGAGATGATTCAGGCCGACTGGGCGAAGATCGGCGTGAAGGCGAAGATCGTCACGTACGAGTGGGGCGAGTACATCAAGCGCGCGCACGGCGGCGAGCAGGACACGATGCTGATCGGCTGGACGGGCGACAACGGCGATCCGGACAACTGGCTCGGTACGCTGCTCGGCTGCGAGGCGATCAAGGGCAACAACTTCTCGCACTGGTGCTACAAGCCGTTCGACGAGCTGGTCCAGAAGGGCCGCACGACGACGGGCCAGGACGCGCGCACGAAGCTCTACACGCAGGCTCAGCAGATCTTCGCGCAACAGCTGCCGTTCTCGCCGATCGCGAACTCGACGGTCTACCAGCCGGTGCGCAAGAACGTGGTCGACATGCGCATCGAGCCGCTCGGCTATGCGCGCTTCGACGGCGTCGGCGTGAAGTAATACGACCGGCGTAAGCTGTCGTCGTTGAGAAGACCGGCTTGAAATCATCCGGCGGCGGGAGGCCAAAAGCCCCCCGTCGCCGGTCGCACATTTCCCACAAGAAAATACGAGAAGCATCATGCTCCGATTCGTGTTGCGCCGCGTGGGGATGGTGATCCCGACCTTCATCGGCATCACCATCCTCGCGTTCGCGCTGATTCACCTGATACCGGGCGACCCCATCGAAGTGATGATGGGCGAGCGCGGCGTCGATCCCGCCATGCACGCGGAGGCGATGAAACGCCTCGGGCTCGACCAGCCGCTGCCCTTGCAGTACGTCCACTACATCGGCCGTGCGCTGCACGGCGATCTCGGCACGTCGATCATCACCAACACCAGTGTCGCAGGCGAGTTCTTCGCGCGCTTCCCGGCGACCGTCGAGCTGTCGCTGTGCGCGCTCGTGTTCGCGCTCGCCATCGGCCTGCCGGCCGGCGTGATCGCCGCGCTGCGGCGCGGGTCGGTCATCGACCACGGCGTGATGGGCACCGCGCTCACCGGCTACTCGATGCCGATCTTCTGGTGGGGGCTGATCCTCATCATGGTGTTTTCGTCGTACCTCGGCTGGACGCCCGTGTCGGGGCGCATCGCCGTCGAATACGACTTTCCGCACCCGACGGGCTTCATGCTGATCGACGCGCTGCTCGCGCCGGACGAAGGCTCGTTCAAGTCGGCGGTCAGCCACCTGATCCTGCCCGCGATCGTGCTCGGCACGATCCCGCTCGCGGTGATCGCGCGGATGACGCGCTCGTCGATGCTCGAAGTGCTGCGCGAGGACTACATCCGCACCGCACGCGCGAAGGGGCTGTCGCCGGTGCGCGTGGTCGTCGTGCATGCGCTGCGCAACGCGCTGATCCCGGTCGTCACCGTGATCGGCCTGCAGATCGGCACGCTGCTCGCGGGCGCCGTGCTGACCGAGACGCTCTTTTCGTGGCCCGGTGTCGGCAAGTGGCTGATCGATGCGATCGGCCGCCGCGACTATCCGGTCGTCCAGGGCGGCATCCTGCTGATCGCGACGCTCGTGATCGTCGTGAACCTGGTCGTCGACCTGCTGTACGGCGTGCTGAATCCGCGCATCCGCCACACGAGGTAATTCCATGAGCAATCTGCAAAATACCCTGCCGACCGAATCCGCGCCGGCCGGCGGCCGTGCGCTCGCGCTGCGCGAGTTCTGGGCCAACTTCTCGCGCAACCGCGGCGCCGTCGGCGCCGGCATCGTCGTGCTCGTGCTGATCCTGGTCGCGCTGCTTGCGCCGCTGATCGCGCCGCACAGCCCGGTCGAGCAATACCGCGACTACGTGAAGATCCCGCCTGCATGGCTCGACGGCGGCAACTCGAAATTCATCCTCGGCACCGACGAAGCGGGCCGCGACATTCTTTCGCGGCTGATGTTCGGCGCGCGGATGTCGTTCTGGATCGGCTTCGTGTCGGTCGTGCTCGCGCTGATCCCCGGCATCGTGCTCGGGCTCGTCGCCGCGTTCTTCCAGAAGTGGGCCGACACGCCCGTGATGCGCATCATGGACGTGCTGCTCGCGCTGCCGTCGCTGCTGCTCGCGGTCGCAGTCGTCGCGATCATCGGCCCGGGCCTCACCAACACGATGTTCGCGATCGCGATCGTCGCGCTGCCGGCCTATGTGCGCCTCACGCGCGCGTCGGCGCTCGGCGAGCTGCAGAAGGAATACGTGACGGCGTCGCGCGTGGCCGGTGCCGGCACGGTGCGCCTGATGTTCTCGCAGGTGCTGCCGAACTGCACGGCGCCGCTGATCGTGCAGGCGACGCTGGGCTTCTCGTCGGCGATCCTCGACGCGGCCGCGCTCGGCTTCCTCGGCCTCGGCGTGCAGCCGCCGACCGCCGAGTGGGGCGCGATGCTCGCGTCCGCGCGCGACTACATCGACAACGCATGGTGGATCGTGACGATGCCCGGCCTGTCGATCCTGATTTCGGTGCTCGCGATCAACCTGCTCGGCGACGGGCTGCGCGACGCGCTCGATCCCAAACTGAAACGGATGGCATGAGATGAGCCAGAACCTATTGACCATCCGCAATCTCGCGGTGAACTTCAACGGCCTGCCCGCCGTCGACCGGATCGACCTGTCGATCGCGCCGGGCGAGGTGGTGGGCGTCGTCGGCGAATCGGGCTCGGGCAAGAGCGTGACGATGATGGCGCTGATGGGCCTGATCGACGCGCCGGGCAAGGTCACGGCCGACGAGGTCACGTTCAACGGCGTCGACCTGCTGAAGGCGTCGGCGAAGGCGCGCCGCAAGATCGTCGGCAAGGACATCGCGATGGTGTTCCAGGACGCGCTGACGAGCCTGAACCCGAGCTACACGGTCGGCTATCAGATCAAGGAGGTGCTGAAGCTGCACGAAGGCCTGCGCGGCGACGCGCTGCACCGGCGCGCGCTCGAACTGCTCGACCAGGTCGGCATTCCCGATGCGAAGAACCGCATCGCGTCGTTCCCGCACCAGATGTCGGGCGGGATGAACCAGCGCGTGATGATCGCGATGGCCGTCGCGTGCAACCCGAAGCTGCTGATCGCCGACGAGCCGACCACCGCGCTCGACGTGACGATCCAGGCGCAGATCATGGATCTGCTGGTGAAGCTGCAGAAGGAGCGCGGGATGGCGCTCGTGCTGATCTCGCACGACCTGGCCGTGGTGTCGGAGGTCGCGCAGCGCGTCGCGGTGATGTACGCGGGCGAGATCATCGAGACCAACCGCGTGCCCGACATCTTCCGCACGCCGCATCATCCGTACACCGAAGCGCTGCTCGCGGCGATTCCCGAGCACAATAAGGGGGCGCGTCGCCTTGCCGCATTGCCCGGCATGGTGCCGGGCCGCGATGATCGCCCGTCCGGGTGCCTGTTCGCGCCGCGCTGCAAGTATGTCGTCGACGATTGCCGCAAGGCGCGGCCGGCGCTCGACACGCTGGTGTCCGGCAACGATGCGATGCGCGCGCGCTGCATCAAGCCGCTCCATGTTTCCAACCTCGACCTGACGGGAGGCGCACGATGAACGCAGTCCACGAAACGCGCGCCACGCCGCACGACGACGACGTCGTACTGGTCGCCGACCAGCTCGCGAAACACTACACGGTCAAGCGCGGCATGTTCGGCCAGGGCACGGTGAAGGCGCTCAACGGCGTGTCGTTTTCGCTGAAGCGCGGCAAGACGCTCGCCGTCGTCGGCGAATCCGGTTGCGGGAAGTCGACGCTCGCGCGGCAGCTGACGATGATCGAGACGCCGACGTCCGGCCACCTGTCGATCGACGGCAAGGACGTCGCGGGCGCGGACCGCCACCGGGTCGCCGACCTGCGCCGCCGCGTGCAGATGGTGTTCCAGAACCCGTTCGCGTCGCTCAACCCGCGCAAGACCGTCGAGCAGACGCTCTCCGAGCCGCTCGAGATCAACGCGAACCTGACGGCCGCCGAGCGCGCGCAGCGCATCGCGCAGATCATGCGCACGGTCGGCCTGCGGCCCGAGCACGCGAAGCGCTATCCGCACATGTTCTCGGGCGGCCAGCGGCAGCGTGTCGCGATCGCGCGCGCGATGATCCTCGATCCGCGGATCGTCGTCGCCGACGAGCCGGTGTCCGCGCTCGACGTGTCGATCCAGGCGCAGATCCTGAACCTGTTCATGGATCTGCAGGAGCAGTTCAAGACGAGCTACGTGTTCATCTCGCACAACCTGTCGGTGGTCGAGCATGTCGCGGACGACGTGATGGTGATGTACTTCGGCAGCGTCGCCGAGCTCGGCGACAAGGAGACGATCTACGCGCGGCCGCGCCATCCGTACACGCGCGCGCTGATGTCGGCGACGCCGGCGATCTTCGAGGAAGACCGCCGCGTGCAGATCAAGCTGCAGGGCGAACTGCCGTCGCCGCTCAATCCGCCGTCGGGCTGCGCGTTCCACCAGCGCTGCCCGTATGCGGTCGAGCGCTGCCGCGTCGAGGAGCCGCAGCTGCGCGAGGTCGACGGACGGCGCGTGGCCTGCCATCGCGCCGAGGAGGTAGGGGAGGCGAATGCCTGAAGCGTTGGCGGCGCGCGTGTCCGGCGCGCGCCGTTCGGGGGCAAGCAGCGCGCGCGTGATGCGCGCGTACCGCTACGCGAGGCGCTGGAGCGTGCGCACCGTCACGGGCGCGGCGCTGGCCGGCGCGTGCGTGGCAGCCAGCCTCGCGGTTCCCGTCGAGGCCGCGCGCGCCGAAGGGCGCGCGCCGGCCACTTCGCCGATCCATCCGTCGCAAGTCCCGCCGCCCGGCATGAGCCTGCCGGGTTTTCACGCGCCTGCCGTGTCGAACGGCACGGTCGCGAGCGGCGCGGTGCGCGTGCAGCCCGCGCGCATGCCGTTCTACGTCGCGACCAGGGGCAAGGTCACGCTCTACGTGCTCGGCACGCTGCACACGGGCGACCCGTCCGACTACCCGAGCGCGCAGCCGTTCCGGCCGCGCATCCTCGCGGCGCTCGCCGCGTCGCCGACACTCGCGCTCGAACTGTCGCCCGATGACCTGCTCGAATCGCAGGACGACGTGTCGAAGTACGGCGTGTGCCGCTACCCGTGCCTGCAGCGCCTGCTGCCCGAGCCGCTGTGGCAGCGGCTCGCGGCGCGCCTGCGCGGCAACCCGGCCGCACTCGCCGAGATCCGCAAGATGCGGCCGTGGCTCGCGGCGCTCGTCGTCGAGACCTACGATTCGCTGTCGGCCGGCCTGCAGACCGAATACGGCACCGAGGCGCAACTGCAGAACGTGTTCCTGAAGAAGAAGGGCGGCCGCGTGATCGGGCTCGAGACGCTCGCCGAGCAGATGCGCGCGTTCACCGGGCTGACGCTGGCCGAGCAGCGCGAGATGCTCGCGCAGGACATGGT
Source organism: Burkholderia sp. DN3021 (assembly GCF_049805555.1). NCBI lineage: Bacteria > Pseudomonadati > Pseudomonadota > Betaproteobacteria > Burkholderiales > Burkholderiaceae > Burkholderia > Burkholderia sp. DN3021. Next base: position 22,921 of record NZ_JBNCAB010000098.1, read on the forward strand.
GCAGACGCCCGCGCAGAACGCGGACGACATCAAGGCGCTGCACCGGCTGTGGCGAATTGGCGACGCCGACGCGATCTCGGCGTGGGCCGTCGCGAAGAGCGAGCGGCTCGCGCGTTCGAAGGCGTTGTCGGCGTCGATCGACAACAAGATCCTGTACGAGCGCAACCGGCGCTTCGTTGCGCGGATGACGGCAATCGCCGCGCCGAACCGGCCGCTGTTCGTCGCGATCGGCGCGCTGCATCTGGGCGGCTCGCGCGGCGTGCTCGAATTGTTGCGCCAGCAAGGATACCGGGTCGACGCGAACTGATCGCGCCCGGCGGCCCGCACCGATCTTCCCCTGTTTGATTGCCATCGCGCGCATGTCGCGAGGCGCCGGCACGGCCGCGGCAATCGATAAGGAAAACCCTTGAATCGTCGGAAAATAGCGTTTGAGACGATTGACATCCTGTTCTGCCAATATCTATTCTTCACCCCACAAGTTGAAAAAATGAAAAGAATAGATAAGTTCTACGGGGTAGCAGAAATAAAGCGCGGGGTTAGCGTTGCCGGCACGTGAAGCGCGTGCCGGCTGCGGAGTGTCTGCATGCACGGCGGGGCCAATCATCGTCGGACAACACATGCATGCGGGCCGACTTGCAGATAAGCGACGTTCCGTCGTCTGACCGGGGGATGCAGTGATCGGGCGGCGGCGGACGTTTTTTAATCCGGAATGTTTTTCCGGTCACCGTCGAAAGACGGTTTCGGGGGGCGAATCGACAGACGGCGAAGCCGCAGCGATTGCGCCAACGGAAAAGCGCCACGAGGGCGCTTTTTTCTTTTGTGCGACGGATATGTGCGACGCACGTGTCACGCGACGGATACGCGTCACGCGCCTTCGTCGGCCTGCAGCGCACCGGGCGCCACGACATCGACACCCGCCGCCTCGAGCGCCGCGCGGATCCGCTTCGCGAACGCCAGCGCATGCGGCCCGTCGCCGTGCAGGCAGACGGTCTGCGCGTTCAGCGGCACCCATTCGCCGCTCAATGCACGCACGTGCCGGTTGCGCACCATGTCGAGCGTGCGCGCGAGCACGGCCTCTTCGTCGTCGATCAGCGCGCCGGGCTGGTTGCGCGGCACGAGCGAGCCGTCCGCGCGGTAGCCGCGATCGGCGAACACTTCCTCCACCGCGGCGAGCCCCGCCTGCCGCGCGGCCGCGACGAACACGCTGTTCGCGAGCCCGAACACCGCGAGCGACGGATCGAAATCGTGGATCGCGGACACCACCGCATCGGCGATCATCGGGTCGCGCGCGGCCTGGTTGTACAGCGCGCCGTGCGGCTTCACGTGCGCGATGCGCCCGCCTTCGGCCTGCGCGATCGCCGACAGCGCGCCGAGCTGGTACAGCACGCCGGCGTAGATGTCGCCGGCCGGCAGCTGCATTTCCTTGCGGCCGAAATTCTCCGGATCGTGAAAGCTCGGGTGCGCGCCGATCGACACCCCTTTCTGCACGGACCAGCGCACGCAGTCGCGCATCGCATTGGCGCCGCCCGCGTGCCAGCCGCATGCGATGTTCGCCGACGTGACGAGGTCGAGCAGCGCCTCGTCCGATCCGCATCCTTCGCCGAGATCGGCATTCAGATCGATTTCCATGATGTTCCTCGTCCACTGATTGCGTGGCGCGTCTTCCGTACCGCTTCCGCCATTGTCACGCCGCGCGCGATTGGGCGCGGCGGCGCGCTTCCTCGCGCATGTCGATCGCGATGTCGATCTGCCGCAGATACGCGCGTTCCGCGGCGAGGGCGGCACGCGCCGCGTCGGGTGTCGTGCGCACGAAGCGGATCGGCAGGTTGAGCCGCGCCTGTGCGAGCTTCCACAGGTCGGCGCGGATCACCGTGCCGATCTTCGGGTAGCCGCCGGTGGTCTGCGCGTCGTGCATCAGCACGATGGGCTGGCCGTTCGGCGGCACCTGGATCGTGCCGGGCAGCACCGCGTGCGACAGCAGCTCGACCGGCCGCTCGCGCACGAGCTCGGCGCCGGCGAGGCGATAGCCCATCCGGTTGCTGTTCGCGGTGACGAGCCATTCGTCGTCCCAGAACGCCTGCTGCGAATCGGCCGCGAACGACGCGTAGTCGGGGCCCGGCAGCACGCGCACCGGCATCGCCCACGGCGCATGCGCAGGCGCGGGGCGGTGGCGGCGCGGCGGCTCGTCGACGCGCGCGAACGCGCACCACGCGGGCGCCTTCACGCCGAATTCGGG
>NZ_JBNCAB010000099.1:0-24805 GCF_049805555.1 Burkholderia sp. DN3021
AGCTGCGGCCGTTGCCGCCATGACCGCCGCCCGGCTTGCCGCCGAAACGCCGGCCGCCGCCGTTACCGCCGCCCGGACGGCCGCGGCCGCCGTTGCCGCCGCGCGGGGGCGCCGACTTGCGCGGCTCGAAACCTTCGATCACGTTGACCGGCAGCGGCGAGCGCACGAAGCGCTCGATGCGCTTGAGCGCGCCCTGTTCGGCATGGTGCACGAGGCTCACCGCGATACCCGAGCGGCCCGCACGGCCCGTACGGCCGATACGGTGCACGTAGTCTTCCGCGAACTTCGGCAGGTCGTAGTTGAACACGTGCGTGATGCCCGGGATGTCGATGCCGCGTGCTGCGACGTCGGTCGCGACCAGCACGCGCACGCGGCGCTCGCGCAGCGCACGGATCGTGCGGTTACGCGCGCCCTGCGGCAGGTCGCCGTGCAGCGCGGCCGATTCGAAGCCTGCGTCGGCGAGACGGCCGGCGAGCTGGTCGGCGTCGATCTTGGTTGCCGTGAAGATGATCGCCTGGTCGAGCGCGTCGTCGCGCAGCAGGTGATCGAGCAGGCGATCCTTGTGATCGCGGTCGTCGACGTAGTGCACGGTCTGCGCGATGTTCGCGCGCGACTCGAGGCGCTGCTGGATCTCGATGCGCTCGGGGTCCTTCAGCAGGCGGCTCGTCAGCGAACCGATCTTGCCGTCGAGCGTGGCCGAGAACAGCATCGTCTGGCGCGACGCGGGCGTCGCGGCGACGATCGTTTCGATATCGTCGATGAAGCCCATGTCGAGCATGCGGTCGGCTTCGTCGAGCACGAGCATCTTCAGTTCCGACAGGTCGATACGGCCGCGCTCGAGGTGATCGAGCAGGCGGCCCGGCGTGGCAACCAGGATTTCCGGGTTCTTCGCGAGCAGCATCAGCTGCTGGCCGTAGGCGACGCCGCCGAGGATGCTGACCGTGCGCAGGCGCTTCAGGTGCTTGCCGTAGGTCGATGCGGCCGTGGTGACCTGCATCGCGAGTTCGCGGGTCGGCGTCAGCACGAGCAGGCCCGGGCGCGCGACGGGTTGCGGGCGGCGCACGCGGCGGTCGCCCTGGTTCGGTTCGCGCGGCGCGCGCGGTTGCTGCGCCAGCGTCTTCTGGAGCTGCGCGAAACGTTCGATCGCGGGCAGCATGAATGCGGCCGTCTTGCCCGAACCGGTCGGGCTCGACACCAGCAGGTCGCGGCCGGCGATGCCGGCCGGAATCGCGCGCTGCTGGACCGGCGTCGGCTTCACATAGCCGGCGGCCTGCAGCGCGGAGACGATCTCCGGCGACAACCCGAGCGACGCGAAGCTCGGCTCGTCCGACGCCGGTTCGACCGCGGCCGGTGCGGCGGCGTCGTCGAGACCGAGCGCCTGGTCGGCGATCGCGTTGAGCGGGCTGGAGTTGATGCTCGAAGTCATAACAATCCTTGAAACACAGTGGGTGAAACGTCGGCGCCAATCGCGCATACCCAAGTCGTCGGATTCAGCGAGCAAATCGGGAAACGGGTGCAATCCGCCGAACAGTCGGCGGATGAGGCATTAGAAGCTGTTTTGGGTGCGGCGCGCTTCAGGAGCGGGGCCGCCAGCCTGATAAGTGACGACCGCGAGGGTCGAAGCAGGAGGGGACAGGTTCTAAACCGGATTGGAGCTTAACGCTACGAGGCGTCGGGCCGGAACGGCATGCGAGCCGAGCGCGGAGGTGACGCAGGCCGCATTATAAAGAGATTTGCTGCGCTGCGCCACTGATTTGATTGCCTATTGCGAACGGCGTGGTTCGGTCAGGAAGCCGTGCCGTTTTTCAGCGATTCGACGAGTTCGATGTACTGCTGCTTCGCGGCATCCTGCGACGTGCCCTTCAACGCATCCCATGCGTCGTACTTGTATTTGCCGACGATGTCGGTGAAGCCCGGCTTGTCGCCGTGCGCATCGCCGTCGGTCGCCTGCTTGAAGAGCGCGTACAGACGCAGCAGGGTCAGGTTGCCCGGCCGTTCCGTCAATTGCTTGACGTCGATCTGGGCCTGGTCGAATTGGGCGGTGAGTTCGCTCATCAGGTGTCTCCGTAAGGGTTTCAGGTCGGGCGATCTTAACAAGCGGATCGCCGCGCGGGGTCGAGCGATCCTTCCAAACCGCCGCCGGCGCCGCGCGCGTGCACGGATCGGGCCCGATCGCCCGTGGGAGCGGGGCGCCGCATTACAATGTCGGCCATGACGCAAACAGTGCTCCTCGCCATCGATACGTCGACCGAATACTGCTCGGTCGCGCTGCTGCGCTCGGCCCATGCCGATGACGCCGTTTCCACCCCGCAAACCTGGGTCCGTCACGAACAGACGGGCGCCGTGTCGAGCACGCGCGTGCTGCCGGCGATCCAGGAACTTTTCGCCGAATCCGGGTTGACGCTCGCCGACTGCGACGCGATCGCGTTCGGCGCGGGCCCCGGCTCGTTCACCGGCCTGCGTACCGCGACCGGCATTACGCAGGGCCTCGCGTTCGGGCGCGGGCTGCCGGTCGTGCCGATCGGCACGCTGCTCGCGTGCGCGGAGCACGCGCGGCTGCGCGCGCCCGGCACGACCCGCGTGCTTGCCGCGCTGGACGCGCGGATGGACGAAGCCTACTGGGCGGACTTCGCGTGGGACGACAGCGCCGGCGACTGGCGCACGCTGCATCCGGCGTCGCTCGATGCGCCGGGCGCCGTCGGCGTGCCCGACGCGCCGTTCACGCTCGCGGGCAATGCGGCTGCCGCGTTCGGCGCACAGTTGCCGGCCGCGGCGCGCGCGGCCGTGATCGACGGCGAAGCGTTGCCGCATGCGCTGGCGGTCGCGCATGCCGCGCTGCGCGCGTTCCGCGCCGGGCGCACGGTGCCGGCCGATCAGGCCGCGCCCGAATACGTGCGCGACAAGGTCGCGCAGACGACTGCCGAGCGGGTCGCGGCACGGGCCGCGCAGACGGGCGGAGCGAAGGGATGACGGGGGTACTGCTGAGCGACCGCTATCTGGCGCCGATGACGGACGCGGATCTCGACGAGGTCGTTGCGATCGAGCAGGTCGCGTACGAATTCCCGTGGAGCCGCGGCAACTTCGAGGATTCGTTGCGCAACGGCTATCTGGGCGTGTGCCTGCGGCACGTGACGGGCTCGCTGATCGGTTATTGCGTGCTGATGCCCGTGATCGACGAGATGCACCTGCTGAACCTGTGTGTCGCGCCGGCCGCGCAGCGCGCGGGCGCGGGCCTCGCGCTGCTGCGCGAGGCCGTGCGCATTTCGCGCGCGGAGCGGCTCGACGGCGTGCTGCTCGAGGTGCGGCCGTCCAATCCGCGCGCGATTCATTTGTACGAGCGTTTCGGCTTCGTGACGATCGGCCGGCGCAAGAACTACTATCCGGCGAAGCATCGCAGCCGGGAGGACGCGATCGTGATGCGTCTGACGCTGAACAAGAACGAGGGGGACGCGCATGGTGTGGGCTGAAGCGGCGCTCGAGGAAATGGGCCTCGCGCAGATCTGGGTGCGGCGCGGGCAGCGCGCGGACGAAGGCGCGGCAGCCGACGCGGCCGCCGTGGCGCAAACCGGTACGGCGGACGACGTTTCCGCCGTTGCGGCCGAACGGCCGGCGCGCGCGGTGCGTGCACCGGTGCAAGACGATGCGCCGCCGGCGGCCGTGCGAGCCGTAGAGGCCGCGCCGGCTCGCGAGTCGGGCATACCGGCTTCGGGCGTACCGGCACCGGGCGTACCGGCACCGGGCGTACCGGCTTCGGGCATACCGGCTTCGGGCATACCGGCTTCGGGCATACCGGCTTCGGGCGCACCGGCGCGCCGTGTCGTCGATGGCGATCGCACGCTCGCGCCGGCGGGTTCCGCCGATGCAATGCCGCCGATGGACGACGCGCCGCTTGCCGGAGAAGACGATTTCGCGTGGTTCGACGCGGCGCCGCCGGGCGAGCCCCTGCCGGCCGAATCGCGTCCCGCCGGAACGCCGGTTGCGATGCTCGACTGGGATGCGCTGGCCGCGCGCGTGCGCGACTGCACGCACTGTCGGCTGTGCGAGAAGCGGACCAACACCGTGTTCGGCGTCGGCGACCGTGAAGCGGACTGGATGTTGATCGGCGAAGCGCCGGGCGAGAACGAGGACAAGCAGGGCGAGCCGTTCGTCGGCCAGGCCGGCAAGCTGCTCGACAACATGCTGCAGTCGCTGGCGCTCAAGCGCGGCGACAACGTGTACATCGCGAACGTGATCAAGTGCCGGCCGCCCGGCAACCGCAACCCGGAACCGGACGAGGTCGCAAGCTGCGAGCCTTATCTGCAGCGCCAGGTCGCGCTCGTGAAACCGAAGCTGATCGTCGCGCTCGGGCGCTTCGCCGCGCAGACGTTGCTGAAGACGGATGCCAGCATCGCGTCGCTGCGCGGCCGCGTGCATGCGTACGAAGGCGTGCCGGTGATCGTCACCTACCACCCGGCGTACCTGTTGCGCAGCCTGCAGGACAAGTCGAAGGCGTGGGCCGACCTGTGCCTCGCGCGCGACACGTTCCGGCGCGCAGAGGGTGGCGACGCGAACGGGCCGGCCGGGCAATGACGACCGGCGCGGCGTTCGCATTCGTCGATACGCTGCGCGACGCCGCGGTTCGCGATCTGGGCTGGCTGCTCGCGAGCCCGAGCCTGCTGACCGCGGCACCCGGCGCGCCGCTTGCGCATCCGTGGCCGGATGCGGCAGGACAGTCGGCTGTCGAGACATGGCTCGCCGCGCTCGATACGGCGCCCGAGGCGCTGCACCGCGCGCTCGACGGGGTGCGGCCCACCCGGCTCGGCCGCTACGCCGAATGCCTGCTCGAGTATTTCCTCACGCACGGACCGTCGCTGCGGCTCGTTGCGGCCAATCTTCCGCTACGCAGCAACGGCCTGACGCTCGGCGAAGTCGATTTTCTCGTCGATGCGCCGGGCGGGCATCGCCTGCACTGGGAACTCGCGGTGAAGTGCTATCTGTGCGCGCCGGTGCGCGACGGCGCGTCGCTCGCCGACTTCGTCGGCCCCAATCTCGTCGACCGGTTCGACCGCAAGCGCAGCCGGTTGCTCGACCACCAGCTGCGGCTCGGCGATCGCGCCGGGTTTGCGCTGCTCGGCTACGGCGCGCCGTCCGACGCACAGATGTTCATCAAGGGCTGGCTGTTCTATCCGCACGGCGCACCGTTGCCGCCGGTGTCCGCCGAAATCTCGCCGGATCACCCGCGCGGTTTCTGGCTGACGCATGCGCAGTGGCCGGCGTGGGCGGCCGCGCAGCGTGCCGGCGTTGCCTGGAGCGTGTTGCCGCGGCTTGCTTGGCTTGCACCGCGGCGTGTTGCAGCCGGCGCCGGTTTCGAACCCGAACCTCTCGCGGCCGCACTCGAACTGCCGCCCGTGCTGGCGACGCGTCAGGCTCCCGACCTGATCGGCATTTATGAACAGGGCAGCGATGGCACGTGGCGCGAGACGGCGCGCGGCTTCGTCGTACCCGACGACTGGCCGGCGCGTGCGCAGGCATTCGCGGCGCAGGACAACTGACGCCGCGTCAGGCGGCGCTTACCACCAGCGATGGAAGTGATGAACCGGGCCGACGCCGTGGCCGACGTCGAGGCGGCCGCTCGCGGCGATCGCGCCGGTCAGGTAGGTCTTCGCTTCGCGCACCGCGCTTTCGAGGTCGGGCTGCTGCGGCAGCAGCGCGGCAATCGCCGACGACAGCGTGCAGCCCGTGCCGTGCGTGTTGCTGACCGGCACGCGCGGGCCGTCGAGCCGCACGGTGTGCGCCGCATCGACGAGCCAGTCGGGGCTCGCGGCCGCGTCGGGCAGGTGGCCGCCTTTCATCAGCACGGCGCGCGCGCCCGTCTGCAGCAGTGCCCGGCCTTGCCGGACCATGTCGTCTTCAGTGGTCGCGGGTGCGTCGCCGAGCAGCGCGGCCGCTTCGGGCAGGTTCGGCGTGACGACGGTCGCCAGCGGCAGCAGCGCGTCGCGCAGCGCGTCGACCGCGTCGGGCGCGAGCAGCGCGTGCGAACTCTTCGAGATCATCACCGTGTCGAGCACGACGAAGCGCGGCGCGTAACGGCGCAGCGCGTCGGCCACCGCGTGCACGATCGCCGCGTTCGCGAGCATCCCGATCTTGACCGCATCGATGCGGATGTCGTCGAACACCGCGTCGAGCTGCGCGGTCACGAACGCGGCGTCCGGCGCGTGCACGCCCGTCACGCCGCGCGTGTTCTGCGCGGTCAGCGCGGTGATCACGCTGGCGCCGTACGTACCGAGCGCGGAAAACGTCTTCAGGTCGGCCTGGATGCCCGCGCCGCCGCCCGAATCGGAGCCGGCGATCGTCAGGATGTTGGGTATCGGGTGCGTCATGATGGCAACGCGCCGGTTCGAAGACCGGCGCTGGCGGACGGAAACGGGAAGTGTAGCGTCAGTGCCGCGCTTCGCCGATCAGCGCGACCGAGTCGAACTGACGCTGGTTCGCCTGGTGGCGGCGCATCACGAGCCACATCGTCAGGCAGACGAACGTGCCGAACAGCACGATCACGACGCCGACCGGCACGTCGAGCCACACGAGCACCGCATACAGGCACAGCATCACGAGCACCGACAGGTTCTCGTTGAAGTTCTGCACCGCGATCGAATGGCCGGCCGACAGCAGCACGTGGCCGCGATGCTGCAGCAGTGCGTTCATCGGCACGACGAAGTAGCCCGACAGCGCGCCGACGCCGATCAGGAAGATGTACGCGACGATCAGGTAGACGGGCATGCGCAGATGGCCGAAGTGCACGGCCCAGTGCGACGGGAACAGGTCGCGCGTGTAGAACGCCATCAGCATCACCGCGATGCCCATGATGATGCCGACGGGCAGCACGGTCAGCGACTTCTTCAGCGGGATCCGGGCGGCGGCGGCGATCGCGCCGGCCGCGACGCCGACCGCGACCACGGCCTGCAGGATCGCGCCTTCCGACAGCGACATGCCGAGCGACACCTCGGCCCATTTCAGCACGATGAACTGCAGCGTCGCGCCCGCGCCCCAGAACAGCGTCGTGACCGCCAGCGAGATCTGGCCGAGCTTGTCGCGCCACAGCACCATGAAGCAGTCGGCGAAATCCGTGAGGAGCTTGACCGGGCCGCGTTCCTGCTTCGGATAGCGGGCGCCCGTATCGGGAATGCGCAGGTTGAACAGCGCGGCGATCACATAGATCGCCATGATGATCGCCATCGCCGCTTCGGCGGGCGTGCCGATCCAGCCGGGCGTGTGCGCGATCACGTGCGATGCGATGTGCGGGCTGATCAGCGCGCCGCCGAGCACGGTGCCGAGAATGATCGAGCTGACGGTCGTACCTTCGATCCAGCCGTTCGCGGCGACCAGCCGATCGGCCGGCAGCAGCTCGGTGAGAATCCCGTATTTGGCGGGCGAGTAGGCCGCCGCGCCGAATCCGACGATCCCGTACGCGATCAGCGGGTGAGCGCCGAACAGCATGATCATGCAGCCGACCACCTTGATCGAGTTGGTGATGAACATCACGCGTCCCTTCGGGCGCGAATCCGCGAAAGCACCGACATACGCCGCCAACACTACATAGGACAACACGAAGAACAGCTTCAGCAGCGGTGTCATCCAGTTGGGGGCGTGGAGGTCTTTCAGCAGGGCGATGGCGGCGATGAGAAGCGCATTGTCGGCCAGCGACGAGAAAAACTGCGCGGCCATGATGGTGTAAAAACCTTTTTTCATCTGATGCGATGCTTTCGTCGCTGCGGCAGGGCCGCGTAGGCCGCCTGATATGCGATCGGCTTATTCCGTTCGAAATGGGTTGTGCGCACGGCTTTATAACATGAAAATACGCCAATTCGGACTAGCAAGATTCCCCGATCGTTCCGCAAATTGTCGGCTTCGGTGCTCAAAAGGCGCGGTAAGCTGATGATTCGCAAGCGTCTTTACGTAAATTTCCTATGCCGCGCCCGATCTCCGCCACCATCCACACCGCCGCTCTCGCGAACAATCTCTCCGTCGTCCGCCGCTTTGCCGGCCCGTCCAAGGTCTGGGCGGTCGTCAAGGCCAACGCATACGGCCACGGTCTCGCCCGCGCGTTTCCCGGCCTGCGCGGCACCGACGGCTTCGGCCTGCTCGACCTCGACGAGGCCGTGAAGCTGCGCGAGCTCGGCTGGGCCGGCCCGATCCTGCTGCTCGAAGGCTTCTTCCGGTCGACCGACATCGACGTGATCGACCGCTACAGCCTGACGACGACCGTCCACAACGACGAGCAGATGCGGATGCTGGAAACGGCGCGGCTGTCGAAGCCCGTCAACGTGCAGCTCAAGATGAACAGCGGGATGAACCGGCTCGGCTACCTGCCGGAAAAATACCGGGCGGCCTGGGAGCGCGCCCGCGCGTGCCCCGGCATCGGCCAGATCACGTTGATGACCCATTTTTCGGACGCGGACAACGAGCGCGGCGTCGCCGAGCAGCTCGCGACGTTCGAGCGCGGCGCGGAAAACATTGCCGGCGCGCGCTGTCTCGCGAATTCGGCCGCCGTGCTGTGGCATCCGGATACGCACTTCGACTGGGTACGGCCGGGGATCGTGCTGTACGGCGCGTCGCCGTCCGGGCTGTCGTCCGATATCGCCGACACGGGGCTGAAACCCGCGATGACGCTCGCGTCCGAGCTGATCGCGGTGCAAACGATCGGGAAAGGCCAGGCCATCGGCTATGGCTCGACGTTCTCCGCGCAGGCGCCGATGCGGATCGGCGTCGTCGCGTGCGGCTACGCGGACGGCTATCCGCGCGTCGCGCCCGAAGGCACGCCCGTGATCGTCGACGGCATCCGCACGCGTATCGTGGGCCGCGTGTCGATGGACATGATCACCGTCGACCTGACCCCGTGCCCGCAGGCCGGCGTCGGCGCGCGCGTCGAGCTGTGGGGCAATACACTGCCGATCGACGACGTCGCCCGTCATTGCGGCACGATCGGCTACGAGCTGATGTGCGCGGTCGCCGGCCGCGTGCCCGTGCGCGCGGAATAAGGGCGTCGCGCGTGGCCAAACAGAAAACCGTCTACGTCTGCAGCGAGTGCGGCGGGCAGACCCCGAAGTGGCAGGGGCAGTGTCCGTCGTGCCAGGCCTGGAATACGCTGGTCGAATCGGTCGCCGAGTCGCCGTCGGCCCACCGTTTCCAGTCGCTCGCGAAGCGGGCGCCCGTCCAGCGCCTCGTCGATATCGAAGCGGCCGACGTGCCGCGCTTCTCGACCGGCATCGGCGAATTCGACCGCGTGCTCGGCGGCGGGCTGGTCCCCGGCGGCGTCGTGCTGATCGGCGGCGACCCGGGCATCGGCAAGTCGACGCTGCTGCTGCAGTCGCTCGCGGACATCGCGAGCGAACGGCGCGCACTCTATATCAGCGGCGAGGAATCGGCCGCGCAGATCGCGTTGCGCGCGCAACGGCTTGCGCTGCTCGACGGCGGTACGCCGGCGGCCGAGCTGCAACTGCTCGCCGAGATCCAGCTCGAAAAGATCCAGGCCGCGATCGACGCGGAGCGGCCCGACGTGGCCGTGATCGACTCGATCCAGACCGTCTATTCGGAAGCGCTCACGTCGGCGCCGGGCTCGGTCGCGCAGGTGCGCGAATGCGCGGCGCAGCTCACGCGCATCGCGAAACAGTCGGGCACCGCGATCATCATGGTCGGGCACGTGACGAAGGAGGGCAACCTGGCCGGCCCGCGCGTGCTCGAGCACATCGTCGACACGGTGCTGTATTTCGAGGGCGACACGCATTCGTCGTTCCGGCTCGTGCGCGCGTTCAAGAACCGCTTCGGCGCGGTCAACGAACTCGGCGTGTTCGCGATGACCGAGCGCGGGCTGCGCGGTGTCGCGAATCCGTCCGCGCTGTTCCTGTCGCAGCACGAGCAGATCGTGCCCGGCTCGTGCGTGCTCGTCACGCAGGAAGGCACGCGCCCGCTGCTCGTCGAAATCCAGGCGCTGGTCGATACCGCGCACGTGCCGAACCCGCGCCGGCTCGCGGTCGGCCTCGAACAGAACCGGCTCGCGATGCTGCTCGCGGTGCTGCACCGGCATGCGGGCATCGCGTGCTTCGACCAGGACGTGTTCCTCAATGCAGTGGGCGGCGTGAAGATCACCGAACCGGCCGCCGACCTCGCGGTGCTGCTCGCGATCCATTCGTCGATGCGCAACAAGGCGCTGCCCAAGGGGCTGATCGTGTTCGGCGAAGTGGGGCTGGCGGGCGAGATCCGGCCGTCCCCGCGCGGGCAGGAGCGGCTGCGCGAGGCGGCGAAGCTCGGCTTTACGGCCGCGCTGATCCCGAAGGCGAATGCGCCGAAACAGCCGATCGAAGGGCTGAACGTGATGGCTGTCGAGCGGATCGAGCAGGCGATCGACCGCGTGCGCGATCTCGAGTGATCGGCCCGGCAGCCGCGCGGGCTGTGCCTGTCGGCGATCTGTCGCGTAATTCTCTGTAAAGAATATGTAGGCTGCTGTAACCCGCCGGACATCGCTTTTCCCTATCCTTTGCCGGATTGTCGAACCGCGCAATGCGAAGGGAACCTATGTTGAAATCGTATGGGGAAGCGCCGGGCGGACGCCTTTACAACCTGCGCGGCTGCCGCGTGTCGGAGCCGATTCGCCAGCCCTGGGGCGGCGGATGCCGGATCGTCGAATGGATCGACGAGGAAGGGCGCCTGGCGCGCAAGGTCGTGTCCGAGGACGTGACCGAAGCGGAAGTCGCCGCGGCGATCCGGCGGCCGACCGAAGGGCGCCGGTACCTGATGGGCGACGACGAGCAACTGCCGCGCGACACGCTGCCGCGGCGCTGAGCCGGCAGGCGGTCTGCGAACCGACGGACAAGGGCAGCAAAAAGGCCGGGCCAGTGCGCCCGGCCTTGTCGCATGCGGGCCCGGCGCGGACCCGATGGCTTGTCGAAGAACCGGTGCCGCCAGCGCGCCGGGCCGGCGGCACTGCGGCCGCGTTCAGCCGATCTGTTCGAGCCCTTCGTGCGCGGCGAGCCAGTCGGCCTCGATCGTTTCGAGACGCGTGTTGACGTCGCCGAGCTTGCGGATCGCGTCGGTCAGCTCCGTCTTGCGCGCGGCCTCGTAGCTCGCCGGATCGGCGACGAACGCGTCGAGGCGCGCCTTCTCCGCGTGTAGCGTCTCCATTTCCTTTTCGAGCTTCGTGATGCGCGACTGCAGCGGTTTTTTCAACACCGACAGGCGCTGCCGCTCCTCGGCGGCCTGACGCTTCTGGTCCTTGCGGTTCGTTGCGGCGCCCGCGCCCGACGAGGCCGCGCTGTCGGCCTTCGCGGCCGCGCGCTGCTCGGCCGCATGCTGCAGCAGCCAGTCGCGGTAATCGTCGAGGTCGCCGTCGAACGGCTGCAGCCGGTGCTTTGCGACCAGCATGAACTGGTCGGTCGTCGCGCGCAGCAGGTGGCGGTCGTGCGATACGAGGATCAGCGTGCCTTCGAACTGCGCGAGCGCCATCGTCAGCGCGTGGCGCGTTTCGAGATCGAGGTGGTTCGTCGGTTCGTCGAGCAGCAGCAGGTTCGGCTTCTGCCAGATGATCAGTGCGAGCGCGAGGCGCGCCTTTTCTCCGCCCGAGAACGGGCCGACGGCACTCGTCGCCATGTCGCCCGAGAAATTGAAGCCGCCGAGGAAGTCGCGCAGCTCCTGCTCGCGCGTGTCGGGCGCGAGCCGCGCAAGATGCGCGAGCGGCGAATCGTCCTCGCGCAGCGTTTCGAGCTGATGCTGTGCGAAATAACCGATCGTCAGCCCCTTGCCCTCGCGGACGTCGCCCGACAGCGGTGCGAGCGTGCCGGCCAGCGTCTTGATCAGCGTCGACTTGCCCTGGCCGTTCGCGCCGAGCAGGCCGATGCGCTGCCCGTTCTGGATCGACAGCGCCACGCGTTCGACGATCGGGATGTCCGCGCCGTCGTCGGCATGGTAGCCGCAGCGGACGTCTTCCATCACCATCATCGGGTTCGGCGCGGCGTCGGGCGTGCGGAATTCGAACGTGAACGGCGATGCGATGTGCGCGGGCGCGATCAGCTCCATCTTCTCGAGCGCCTTCATCCGGCTTTGCGCCTGCTTGGCCTTGGTGGCCTTGGCCTTGAAGCGGTCGACGAAGCTCTGCAGGTGCTCGATCGTCTTCTGCTGCTTTTCGTATGCGCTTTGCTGCAGCGCCAGTTGCTGCGCGCGCAGCACTTCGAATTGCGAGTAGTTGCCGCCGTAGCGCTTCACCTGGCGGTTTTCCAGGTGCAGCGTGACGTTGCAGATCGAATCGAGGAATTCGCGGTCGTGCGAGATCACGACGAGCGTGCCGGGGTAGCGGTGCAGCCAGTCTTCGAGCCAGACGATCGCGTCGAGGTCGAGGTGGTTGGTCGGTTCGTCGAGCAGCAACAGGTCGGAGCGGCACATCAGCGCCTGCGCGAGGTTCAGGCGCATGCGCCAGCCGCCGGAGAAGCTGGCGACGGGCTCGCGGGTCTGGGCGAGCGTGAAGCCGAGGCCGAGCAGCAGCGCTTCGGCGCGGGCGGGCGCGGTGTAGCCGTCGGCATCGGCGAAGGCCGCGTGCGCGTCGGCTTCGGCGGCGCCGTCATGCGCGGCGGACGCGGCCGCGATGCGCGCCTCGATCTCGCGCAGCGCGGCGTCGCCGTCGAGCGTGTAGTCGAGCGCCGAGCGGTCGACCGCGGGCGTTTCCTGCGACACGTGGGCGATCCGCCACGACGGCGGCATCGAGAAATCGCCGGCGTCCGAGTGCAGCTCGCCGCGCAGGACCGCGAACAGCGTCGACTTGCCGGCGCCATTCGCGCCGATCAGGCCGGCTTTCTCGCCGGGATTGAGCACGAACGAGGTCGACTCGAACAGCGGCTTGGTGCCTCGCGCAAGGCTGAACTGATTGAAACGGATCACGGCGGAAATGACTGGCCAAAACCGCTATTCTAGACTGCGCGCCGCTCTTGCCGGGCATCGGCCGCTCGGCGGATGCCGCAACGGCGCGATTTCGCCTAGACTCCATGTCGATCCGGTTTCGTAAAAGGAGTGCCCGATGTCCACCCTGTATTCGTTCAGCGCAGAGACGCTCGCCGGCGCGCCGGTTTCGCTCGACGCGTATCGCGGCAAGGTGCTGCTGATCGTCAACACTGCGAGCGAGTGCGGTTTCACGCCGCAATACGCGGGCCTGCAGAAACTGTACGACCACTACGCGGCGCGCGGCTTCTTCGTGCTCGGCTTCCCGTGCAACCAGTTCGGCAAGCAGGAGCCCGGCGACGCCGCGCAGATCGGCGCGTTCTGCGAGCGCAATTACGGCGTCACGTTCCCGATGTTCGCGAAGATCGACGTGAAGGGCGACCATGCGCATCCGCTGTACCGCTACCTGACCGACGAGGCGCCCGGCATTCTCGGCCTCAAGGCGATCAAGTGGAATTTCACGAAATTCCTGATCGACCGGGAAGGGCGCATCGTCAAGCGCTACGCGCCGTCGACCAAGCCCGACGAAATCGCCGCGGATATCGACAAGCTGCTGTGACGGCGGGCGCTGCCGTCCTCCCTGCGGCTACAGGATCGGCGCGAACAGTCGCGCGACGTGCATCGCGATCCGCCGCCATGCGGGCGACTGGCGGTACTCGTTCGCATCGACGCCGTACGCCTGCGCGAAGTCGGCATCGAGCATCGTCTCGACCTCGTCGGCGAATGCGCGGTCGACGGTCAGCACCATGATCTCGAAGTTGAGTCGGAACGAGCGGTTGTCGAGATTCGCGCTGCCGATCGCCGCCGCGATGCGGTCGATCAGCACGACCTTCTGGTGCAGGAAGCCGGGCCGGTAGCGGAACACCTTGACGCCCGCGTCGATGAGGTCGCGCGCATACAGCTTCGACGCCTCGAACACCACGTAGTGATCGCGCCGGCTCGGGATCAGGATGCGCACGTCGACGCCGCGCATCACCGCGAGCTTCAGCGCGCAGAGCACGGCTTCGTCGGGGACGAGGTACGGCGAGGTGATCCAGATCCGCTCGCGCGCGGCATTGATCGCCTCGACGAAGAACAGCGAGCCGGTTTCCTGCTTGTCAGCCGGCCCCATCGGCACCACGAGGCAATGCATGCCGTCGCCGGGCTGCGCGGGCGGCGGCAGCGCGAGCGGCGGCAGTTTCTGCGTCGCCCAGTGCCAGTCTTCGGCGAACACGTACTGGATGCTCGCGACCACGGGGCCGCGGATCTCGATGTGCGTGTCGCGCCACGGCGACAGGCGCGGCTTCGCGCCGAGATATTCGACGCCGACGTTGTGGCCGCCGACGAACGCGCGATTGCCGTCGACCACGACGATCTTGCGATGGTTGCGGAAGTTGAGCTGGAAGCGGTTGACGAACTTGCGATTGGTCGCGAACGGATGGACCTCGACGCCGCCCCGGCGCAATGTGTCGACGTAGCTGTGCGGCAGGTCGAAGCTGCCGATGCTGTCGTACAGCAGGCAGCAGCGCACGCCGGCCGCCGCACGCGCCAGCAGCGCGTCGCGCAGCATCTGGCCGAGCGCATCGTCGCGCACGATGAAGAACTGGACGACCACGTAGTCGCGCGCGCCATCGATCGCCGACAGGATCGCCGAGAACGTCGCGTCGCCGTTCACGAGCGTGCGCACGGAATTGCCACCGAGGAACGGCATGCCGCCGAGCCGCGTGAGCGCGAGCACGGCGGCTTGCCCGAGCGCATCGGCGGCCGGCCCGTCGGTCGCGTCGGCCGCATCGGTAGTGAGCCACGGCGAGCGCGGTGTGTGCGTGCGCAACAGTTCCAGCTCGTGGCGCCGTGCGTCGACATAGCCGGAGAACTTGCTGCGGCCGAGGAACAGGTACGGAATGAGCGTCAGGTACGGCATCGCGGCGAGCGACACGGCCCACGCGATCGCGCCTTGCGACGTGCGCGTGTTCATGATCGCGTGGCATGCCGCGACGATCCCGAGCACGTGGATGGTCAGGATCAGGGTGCCGAGATGTAGCCAGTCGAGGGTCATGGGCGCGTGGCGGACTCCTGAGGTCGTGCGGCGCGGCGGCCGCTTACGCGCATCTTACCCAACCGTGCGGCGCAGCGGTGCGCCGCACGGTCAGGGAGCCGGGCGGTTCAGCCCTTGCGCGGCAGGTCCGACGCCTGGATCAGGAACACGGTGTCGTCGCCCGCGCTGGTGGGCAGCCACGTGAGTTCGAGGCCGCCGAACGCGGCTTCGACGTGCTCGCGCTCGTTGCCGATCTCGACGACGAGCACGCCGTCGTCGTGCAGCCAGCGGTGCGCTTCGGCGACGATGCGTCGCACGATGTCCATCCCGTCCTCGCCGCCCGCGAGCGCCATCTCCGGCTCGTGCCGGTATTCGGGCGGCAGCGCGGCCATCGACGACGCGTTCACGTACGGCGGGTTCGTCAGGATCACGTCGTAGCGTGCGCCGGGGTCGGTGCGGAACGCGGGCAGCGGCGCGTAGAGATCGCCGCGGTGCAGCGCGATGCGGTCTTCGAGGCCGTAGTCGCGCACGTTGATCTCCGCGACTTCGAGTGCCTTGTCGGACAGGTCGACCGCATCGATCTCGGCGTTCGGGAACGCGCTCGCCGCGAGGATCGCAAGGCAGCCGGAGCCCGTGCACAGTTCGAGCACCGCGCCGACCTGCTCGGGATCGGCGACGTACGGCTGCAGCCCGTCGTCGAGCAGCTCGCCGATGAACGAGCGCGGCACGATCACGCGTTCGTCGACGTAGAAGCGGTGGCCATGCATCCAGGCTTCGTGCGTCAGGTACGCGGCCGGCACGCGGTCGGTCGCGCGCCGTTCGATCACGGCGAGCACGGCCGCGATTTCGTCGGGCAGCAGCCGCGCGTCGAGGAACGGCTCGAGCGTGTCGAGCGGCAGGTCGAGCGTATGCAGCACGAGGTAGGCCGCTTCGTCGTACGCATTGTCGGAGCCGTGGCCGAAGGCGAGCTTCGCCTTCGAGAAGCGCGTGACCGCGTAGCGCAGCAGGTCGCGGACAGTGGCAAAAGGTGTCGTCATGCGAGGCTCCATCAGGCGATCAGTTGTTCGAGCACGCGGCGGTACACGTTCTTCAGCGGGTCGACGAAGCGCACTTCGATGTGCTCGTCGATCTTGTGGATGCTGCCGTTCGGCGGGCCGAACTCGATCACCTGCGGGCAGATGCGCGCGATGAAGCGGCCGTCCGACGTGCCGCCCGTGGTCGACAGTTCGGTCGTGATGCCGGTCTCGGTACGAATCGCGTTTTCCAGCGCATTCGACAGCTCACCGCGCGGCGTCAGGAACGGCAGGCCGCTCACCGACCACTTCAGCGTGTATTCGAGGCCGTGCTTGTCGAGGATCGCGTGCACGCGCGCCTGCAGGCCCTCGACCGTGCTCGCGGTCGAGAACCGGAAGTTGAACAGCAGGTCGGCGTGGCCGGGGATCACATTGGTCGCGCCGGTGCCTGCGTGCAGGTTCGACACCTGCCAGGTGGTCGGCGGGAAATATTCGTTGCCTTCGTCCCACTGCTCGGCGGCGAGCTCGGCGAGCGCCGGCGCGAGCAGGTGGATCGGGTTCTTCGCGAGGTGCGGATACGCGATATGGCCCTGCACGCCCTTGACGACCAGCTCGCCCGACATCGACCCGCGGCGGCCGTTCTTGACGACGTCGCCGAGCTCGGCGGTCGACGTCGGCTCGCCGACGATGCAGTAGTCGACGCGTTCGCCGCGCGCCTGCAGCAGTTCGACGACCTTCACGGTGCCGTCGGTGGCCGGGCCTTCCTCGTCGCTCGTGATCAGGAATGCGATCGCGCCGCGGTGGCCGGGATGGGCCGCGACGAATTCCTCGGACGCGACGACGAACGCCGCGAGCGACGTCTTCATGTCGGCCGCGCCGCGGCCGTACAGCTTGCCGTCGCGATGGGCGGGGATGAACGGCGGCGAGGTCCACTGCTCGAGCGGGCCGGTCGGCACGACGTCGGTGTGGCCCGCGAACGCGAGCAGCTTGCCGTCGCGGCCGTCGGCGCCGCGCTTGACGGCCCACAGGTTGGTCACGCCGTGCGACGCGATGGTCTCGCATTCGAAGCCGAGCGCGGCGAGGCGCGCGGTCATGATCTGCTGGCAATGCTGGTCGTCGGGCGTCACGGACGCGCGGGCGATCAACTGTTCGGTAAGGGCTAGGGTGGCGGACATGGTTCGGACCACTTTCGATAAAAAATGCCGGCGCGGTGGCCGGCAGCGACAAGACGTCGTGCCGCGCCGACAGGCGCGGCGCGGGCGGCCCTATGCGGCAAACAGCGCCGCGTATTGATCGGCCGCGAAGCCGAGCGATTTCACGCGGCCGTTGACGACGAGCACGGGGCGCTTGATGACCGACGGCTTGTGGATCATCAGCGCGACCGCGCCGGTCTTCGTTTCGGCGGCCGCCTTCATCGCGTCGTCCAGGCCGCGCCACGTGGTGCCGCGCTTGTTCACGAGCGCGTCGAGCGACACGTCCTTCAGCCAGTCTTCAACCAGCGGCGCGCTGACGCCGAGCTTCTTGAAATCGTGGAACTCGAATTCGACGCCGTGATCGTCGAGCCACACGCGGGCCTTCTTCACGGTGTCGCAGTTCGGAATGCCGTAGACGACCACGGTGTGCGGCTTCGCCATCAGTCGCCTCGCAGCAGCTCGTTCAGGCCGACCTTCGCGCGGGTCTTCGCGTCGACCTTCTTGACGATCACCGCACAGTACAGGCTGTGCGAACCGTCCTTCGACGGCAGGTTGCCGGCGACCACGACCGAGCCGGCCGGGATGCGGCCGTAGCTGACTTCGCCCGTTTCGCGGTCGTAGATCTTCGTGCTCTGGCCGAGGTACACGCCCATCGAGATCACCGAGTTTTCCTCGACGATCACGCCTTCGACGACTTCCGAGCGCGCGCCGATGAAACAGTTGTCCTCGATGATGACGGGGTTCGCCTGCAGCGGCTCGAGCACGCCGCCGATGCCGACGCCGCCCGACAGGTGCACGTTCTTGCCGATCTGCGCGCACGAACCGACCGTGGCCCACGTGTCGACCATCGTGCCTTCGTCGACGTAGGCGCCGATGTTCGTGTACGACGGCATCAGCACGACGTTCTTCGCGATGAACGAGCCGCGGCGCGCGATGGCCGGCGGGACGACGCGGAAGCCGCCCGCGGCGAAGTCTTCGGCCGTGTAGTTCGCGAACTTCGACGGTACCTTGTCGTAGAACTGCGAGTAGCCGCCGGCCGCCATCGGTGCGTTGTCTTCCAGGCGGAACGACAGCAGCACGGCCTTCTTCAGCCACTGATGCACGGTCCAGTTGCCGTCGATTTTCTCGGCGACGCGCAGTGCGCCGCGGTCGAGCTGCTCGATCGCGTGAGCGACGGCCTCGCGGACTTCCGCGGGCGCGGCCTTCGGCGACAGCTCGGCGCGGTTTTCCCAGGCGGTATCGATGATTTGCTGAAGTTGTTGCGACATGTTCGTTTTCGCAGGAGATGGATGGAATTGATCGGGATGGACGATTACCGCGCGAGAGAACGGCAGAAATCGACGATGCGTTGCGCGCCCTCGACGCATTCGGGGGTGCCCGCGACGAGCGCGATCCGGATGAAATC
This sequence comes from Burkholderia sp. DN3021, assembly GCF_049805555.1. Classification (NCBI taxonomy): domain Bacteria; kingdom Pseudomonadati; phylum Pseudomonadota; class Betaproteobacteria; order Burkholderiales; family Burkholderiaceae; genus Burkholderia; species Burkholderia sp. DN3021. The sequence goes on from NZ_JBNCAB010000099.1 coordinate 18,583, forward strand.
GCGGCCCGGGTTCGACCCGTGCGCATCGCGCGCCAGGTACGAGCCGGGCAGAACCGTCACATTATAGTCGGCGTACAGGCGGCGGGCGAACTCGGTGTCCGACAGCCCGGTGCGCGATACGTTGGCCCACAGGTAGAACGCGGCGTCGGGCAGTTTCACGTCGATCACGTCGGCGAGCATCGGCGTGACCGTATTGAACTTCTGCAGGTACAGCGCGCGGTTCTCGCGCACGTGCGCCTCGTCGTTCCACGCGGCGATGCTGGCGTGCTGCCAGACCGGCGACAGCGCGGCGCCGTGGTACGTGCGGTACAGCAGGAATTTCTTCAACAGCGCCGCGTCGCCGGCGACGAAGCCCGAGCGCATGCCCGGCACGTTCGAGCGCTTCGACAGGCTCGATAGCATCACGAGCCGCTCGAAGCCGCGGCCGAGGCGGTGCGCGGCCTCGAGGCCGCCGAGCGGCGGCGCCGCTTCGTCGAAATAGATTTCCGAATAGCACTCGTCCGACGCGATCACGAAACCGTGGCGGTCGGACAGCGCGAACAGCTCGCGCCAGTCGTCGAGCGTCAGCACGGCGCCCGTCGGGTTGCCCGGCGAGCACACGTACAGCAGCTGCGTGCGCGCCCAGACGTCGTCGGGCACGGCCGCGTAGTCGCACGCGAAGTTGCGGGCCGGGTCGCTGTTCGCGAAATAGGGTTCGGCACCGGCCAGCAGCGCCGCGCCTTCGTAAATTTGATAGAAGGGATTCGGACAGAGTACGATCGCCTTCTCGCCCTGCCCGGACGGGCGCGCGTCGATCACGGTCTGCGCGAGCGAGAACAGCGCCTCGCGCGACCCCGACACGGGCAGCACCTGCGTGGCCGGATCGATCGCCGGCAGCCCGTAGCGGCGCTCGAGCCAATGCGCGATCGATGTGCGCAGCGCGTCCGAGCCGGCCGTGGCCGGGTACGACGCGAGGCCGTCGAGCGCGGCCACGACGGCGTCGCGGATCAGCGCCGGGGTCGGGTGCTTGGGCTCGCCGATGCCGAAGCTGATCGGTTTGAGGTCGCCGGAGGGCGTCACGTCCTTGAACAGGGCGCGCAGCTTTTCGAAGGGATAGGGCTGGAGCGAGTCGAGTCGAGGGTTCACGGGCGAAGCGGCCATCGCGGCCGGTTGGAGCGAAAGAAGCGGCGGGCGTGCCGCGCGGCTGCGAACGGGCGCCGACGGCGCGCGGGTCGCAACGAACGATTATAGCGTGACGGAATGCGGTCACGGCCCGCCGGAACGGCGGCCGGGCCGGTCGAATAAAGGGTATCGAACCAAATGAATAACGCGGTACGCGGCAGCCTGCCGACGCTGGCCATCCTGATCGGCGCGTCGGTATGGGGTCTGATCTGGTATCCGTTGCGGATCCTCGCGTCGCTCGGCGTGACGGGCACGCTGGCGAGCGCGCTGACGAGCCTCGTCGCGTTCCTGTTCGTGATCGTCACGCGGCACCGCACGATCGCGACGCTGCGCTGGCACTGGGTGCTGCCGGGCATCGCGGTGACGGCCGGCGTGACGAACCTCGGTTTCGTATGGGGCACGATCCACGGCGAGGTGCTGCGCGTGATGCTGCTGTTCTACCTGACCCCCGCATGGACCGCGATCTACGCGCACTTCCTGCTGCGCGAGCGGTTGACCTGGGCCGGCGCGGGGCTGGCGGCGCTGTCGATCGGCGGCGCGATGCTGATGCTGTGGTCGCCGACGCTCGGCTTGCCGCTGCCGGCCAACCCGGCCGAATGGGCCGGTCTCGCGGCCGGGCTGAGTTTCGCGATGAGCAACGTGCTCGTGATCAAGGCGAGCCGCGAGCTGCCCGGGATGCGCGCGGAGATGCGCACCGCGACGCTGTTCGGCGGTGCGGCGGTATTCGGCGCGATCGCGTCGCTGTTCGAAGGGCTGCCGGCCGCACCGGCGGGCGGCCAGCTCGGCGTCGCCGCGCTGATCGTCGCCGCGATCGGCGTGACGATGGCGGCGAACAACCTGCTCGTGCAATACGGCCTCGCGCGCGTGCCGGCGAACCGCGCGTCGATCATCATGCTGTTCGAGATCGTGATCACCGCGCTGTCGGCGTGGGTGTTCGCCAACGAGCTGCCGACCGCGCGCGAGTGGGCGGGCGGCGTGTGCATCGTGCTGGCGACGCTGCTGTCGAGCCGGGTCCATCGTGCCGCGCCGGCACCGGGCAAACCCGGCGACGGTCGGGACGGCGCACGCGCGATGGTATGATGGAAGCCGTTTGCGGGGCCCAACGCTGTATGCGCGCGGCCCCGCTTTTGAATTCCGGGGCGCGTCGCGCGCATGGGCCGTCCGGCCCCGCGCAGCACGGCCCCGTCCGTTTCACACCTTCTTCACATCCGATACCGCCGTGCGTCTGAGCTCGATCAAACTCGCTGGCTTCAAATCCTTCGTCGATCCCACGCATTTCCAGGTTCCGGGCCAGCTTGTCGGCGTGGTGGGCCCGAACGGGTGCGGCAAGTCCAACATCATCGACGCCGTGCGCTGGGTGCTCGGCGAGTCGCGCGCGTCCGAGCTGCGCGGCGAATCGATGCAGGACGTGATCTTCAACGGCTCGACCGCCCGCAAGCCCGGCAGCCGGGCAAGCGTCGAGCTGATCTTCGACAACTCCGACGGCCGCGCGGCCGGGCAGTGGGGCCAGTACGGCGAGATCGCCGTGAAGCGCGTGCTGACGCGCGACGGCACGTCGAGCTACTACATCAACAACCTGCCGGCGCGCCGCCGCGACATCCAGGACATCTTCCTCGGCACCGGCCTCGGGCCGCGCGCGTACGCGATCATCGGGCAGGGCATGATCGCGCGGATCATCGAGGCGAAGCCGGAAGAGCTGCGCGTGTTCCTCGAGGAAGCCGCGGGCGTGTCGAAGTACAAGGAACGCCGCCGCGAAACCGAGAACCGCCTGCACGACACGCGCGAGAACCTGACGCGCGTCGAGGACATCGTCCGCGAGCTCGGCGCGAACCTCGAGAAGCTCGAGGCGCAGGCCGTCGTCGCGACCAAGTACAAGGAACTCGTCGCCGACGGCGAGGAGAAGCAGCGCCTGTTGTGGCTGCTGCGCAAGAACGAGGCCGCCGGCGAGCAGCAGAAGCAGCAGCGCGCGATCGAACAGGCGCAGATCGACCTCGAGGCGCAGACGGCCAAGCTGCGCGAGGTCGAGTCGCAGCTCGAGACGCTGCGCGTCGCGCATTACTCGGCGAGCGACGCGATGCAGGGCGCGCAGGGCGCGCTCTACGAGGCGAATGCCGAGGTGAGCCGCCTCGAAGCCGAAATCAAGTTCATCGTCGAATCGCGCAATCGCGTGCAGGCGCAGATCGCCGCGCTGAACGCGCAGCGCGAGCAATGGCGCGCGCAGGCCGAGAAGTCGCAGGACGAGCTCGAGGAAGCCGAAGAGGCGCGCGCGATGGCCGACGAGAAGGCCGCGCTCGCCGAGGACAACGCAGCCGCGAAGCACGACGCGCTGCCGGCGCTCGAGGCAAAGTGGCGCGACGCGCAGGCGCAGCTCAACGACGAGCGCGCGCGGATCGCGCAGACCGAACAGTCGCTGAAGCTCGAAGCCGCGCACCAGCGCAACGCCGACCAGCAGCTCCAGCAGCTTCAGCAGCGCCATGAGCGCCTGAAGAGCGAAGCGGGCGGGCTCGATGCGCCTGACGAGGCGCAGCTCGAGGAGCTGCGCATGCAGCTCGCCGAGCAGGAAGAAATCCTCGCCGAAGCGCAGGCGCGTCTCGTCGACGCGCAGGAAACGGTGCCGCGCCTCGACGGCGAACGCCGTGCCGCGCAGGAGCGCGTGCAGGCCGAAGGCGCGCAGATCCACCAGCTCGAGGCACGCCTTGCCGCGCTGAAGCAGCTTCAGGAAAACGTGCAGACCGAAGGCAAGGTGCAGCCGTGGCTCGACAAGCACGAGCTCGGCGCGTTGCCGCGCCTGTGGAAGAAGCTGCACGTCGAAGCGGGCTGGGAAGCGGCGCTCGAAGCCGTGCTGCGCGAGCGCCTCGCCGCGCTCGAAGTGTCGAATCTCGACTGGGTGAAGGCGTTCGCGACCGATGCGCCGCCCGCGAAGCTCGCGTTCTACGCGCCGCCCGCGGCCGGCGAGCCGCTTGCGGCGGTGGCCGGGCTGCGTCCGGTGCTGTCGCTCGTGCGCATCGACGACGCGGGCATTCGCGCGGTGCTGAACGACTGGCTCGGCAACGTCTATGTCGCCGACGACGTCGCGCAGGCGCTTGCGACGCGCACGCAACTGCCGGCAGGCGGCGCATTCGTCGTCAAGGCCGGCCATATCGTCACGCGCGTCGGTGTGCAGTTGTACGCGGCCGATTCGGAGCAGGCCGGGATGCTGGCCCGCCAGCAGGAAATCGAAAACCTGACGCGCCAGGTGCGTGCGCAGGCACTGCTCGCCGACGACGCGCGCACGGCCGCCGTGCGCGCGGAAGCCGCGCACACGCAGGCCACGCAGGCGCTCGGCGACGTGCGCGCGCAGGCCGAACGTGCGACGCAGCGGGTGCATGCGCTGCAGATGGACGTATTGAAGCTCGCGCAGGCGCACGAGCGCTATACGCAGCGCAGCACGCAGATCCGCGAGGAACTCGAGGAAATCGGGGCGCAGATCGAAGAACAGCGCGCGCTGCGCGCGGAGTCGGAAGCGAATTTCGAACGCTTCGACGGCGAACTCGCGGAGCTGCAGGCACGCTTCGAGGACAACCAGCTCGCGTTCGAATCGCTCGACGAATCGCTGACGCAGGCGCGTCAGGAGGCGCGTGACCTGGAGCGCGGCGCGAACGACGCGCGCTTCGCCGCACGCAACGCGGTGACCCGGATCGACGAGCTCAAGCGCAGCATCCAGGTTGCGCACGAGCAGAGCGAGCGTGTCGCCGCGTCGCTGGAAGACGCGCGTGCCGAGCTCGAGACGATCAACGAGCAGACCGCGCACACGGGCCTGCAGGACGCGCTCGAGATTCGCGCGGTGAAGGAAGAAGCGCTGCAGGCCGCGCGGATCGAGCTCGACGACCTGACCGCGAAGCTGCGCGCGTCGGACGAGCAGCGTCTCGTCGCCGAGCGTTCGCTGCAGCCGCTGCGCGACCGCATCACCGAGCTGCAGCTGAAGGAGCAGGCCGCGCGCCTGTCCGTCGAGCAGTTCGCCGAGCAGCTCGCGACGGCCGAGGTCGACGAGGCCGCGCTGAGCGAGAAGCTGACGCCGGATCTGAAACCGTCGTACCTGCAGGGCGAGGTCACCCGGCTCAACAATGCGATCAATGCGCTTGGCCCGGTGAACATGGCCGCGCTCGACGAGCTGAAGGCCGCGAGCGAGCGCAAGGTGTTCCTCGACGCGCAGTCAGCCGACCTGATCGACGCGATCACGACGCTCGAGGACGCGATCCACAAGATCGACCAGGAAACCCGCACGCTGCTGCAGGGCACCTTCGACGAGGTCAACCGCCACTTCAGCGACCTGTTCCCGCGCCTGTTCGGCGGCGGCCAGGCGAAGCTGATCATGACGGGCGACGAGATCCTCGATGCCGGCGTGCAGGTGATGGCGCAGCCGCCCGGCAAGAAGAACGCGACGATTCACCTGCTGTCGGGCGGCGAGAAGGCGTTGACCGCGACCGCGCTGGTGTTCGCGATGTTCCAGTTGAACCCGGCGCCGTTCTGTCTGCTCGACGAGGTCGACGCGCCGCTCGACGACGCGAACACCGAACGTTTCGCGAATCTCGTGCGCGCGATGTCCGACAAGACGCAGTTCCTGTTCATCTCGCACAACAAGATCGCGATGGAGATGGCGCAGCAGCTGATCGGCGTGACGATGCAGGAGCAGGGCGTGTCGCGGATCGTTGCGGTGGACATGGAAACCGCGGCGGGTTTTGCCCAGAATTGACGTTTGACGAAACCGGATCGCGTTCGCGCGGCGCATGGGCGCCCGTTCGCGATCCCGACGAAAAAGAATTGCTGATGGAGCGTGCATGGACGAGTTGACACTCGGTTTGATCGGCGCGGGCGCCGTCGTGGTGGGCGGCGTCGTGGTCTACAACGCATGGCAGGGCGCGAAGGTGCGGCGCAGGATGCCGCGCCCGATGCCGGACGAAGCGGCCGAGGCGATGAACCGCCCCGAGCGCGACGAAGAGTTGCCGTTCATCGAGCCGGTGCGCCAGCCGGCGCGCCGCGAGCCCGCGGCACCGGTCGCCGCGCCGGCCGCGCCGGCCGAAGC
>NZ_JBNCAB010000100.1:0-24450 GCF_049805555.1 Burkholderia sp. DN3021
CTTCATCAATCTGATTCCCATTACATCTGATGGGAATCAGATTGCCGGTGCCGCGCCCTCATGAACAGACGGTACGTGTCGAGCGCTTACCCCCGATCCCCGATCCCCGACACCCAATGCAGCGTAGCGTTCACCCGCCCGCTCGGTACCAAAGAAACCACATACGGGTTTATATTCCGGAATCCAATCACGCTGGCGCTGGAGTGGTTGACGACGTATACGGAACGATCGATTTTCTGAAACCCCGCAGCGGTTACTGGAGGAGAACATCACGCATGAATCCGGACAACGTATCGAATGTCGCAATGGCGGCCCACGCGAACCCCGGCGGCAGCGCTTCCGCACCGGTTCCCGCCATCAATCCGTCGCAAACCGCGCTGCTCGTCATGCATTACCAGACCGACATCCTGGGACTCTTTCCGTCGGTCGCACCCGAATTGCTCGCCAATACGCGCAAGCTGTGCGACGCGGCGCGAGCCAGCGGCGTCGGCGTCTGGTTCGCGAACCTCCGGTTCAGCCCCGGCTATCCGGAAGTCAGCCCGCGCAACAAGAACGGCCAAGGCATCAAGCAGCTCGGCCTGTTCGTCGACGACGGCACGTGCCCGGAGCTGGGCCGGCAGCCCGACGAACCGCAGATCGTCGCGCACCGCGCGAGCGTATTCTTCGGCACCGATCTGCAGGCGCGGCTGGTCGCGCAAGGCGTCGATTCGCTGATCATGGTCGGCATCGCGTCGACCGGCGTGATGCTGTCGTCGATCGCCTACGCGAGCGACGCGGACTTCCGCCTGTATACGGTCAAGGACTGCTGTTACGACCCGGACCCGATCGTCCACGAGCATCTGTTCTCCACCGCGTTCGAATCGCGCACGACGGTGCTGTCGCTCGCGGACGCATTGCGGCTGCTCGGATAACGGACCCGGTTGTTCGTCGCGTGGAGCGCGCTGCTGGCGGTACTGACCACCGGCCAGCAGCGCGTCGCGGATGCCGCATGGGGCGGCGCCGTAGCATGCGCAGCCCGACACGGTCGACGACCACGAGCACCCGTTCGACGCGCAGGAACCGGCCCGGCTGCGGTGATCGCGCATCCCGCCGAAGCCATGACGGGCGACGACGTGCGCGATGCCGCGCACGCCGGCCGCCCTCCCCCTTACTTCGCGATAAACACACCCGACGTCGGGCACGTGCCCTGCGTATTGCCGTCCGTCACGAGCGACGCGGCGCTCGGGAACTGCGTGGTCGCATTCGTCTTCACCGCGATCCACGCTTCGGTGAAATAGCTGACGCCATTGGTCTTCGTGCACTTCAGCGATACCGCGCTGCGCGTATTGCTGCCGAACGCGCCTTCGAATGCGGACAGCAACTGGTTACGCGTGACCGTCTTGCCCGCGTTCGCCTGCAGGTACGCATTGAACGACGTGTTGCCGAGCCGGCCGATCATGCCTGCCGCCTCGTTCCAGTACGCATCGGGCGACGCTGAATTCGAGCAGGTGCCGTGCTTGAACCACTCGTGCTTGTCGAGGCACGATGCAACGCCCGGCATGTACGTCGACAACGTATTGCGGGTCGCGCTGCTGATCGGGTAGGCATCCATGCTGCACCACTGGTGCGCGTTGTCGAGGTCGACGTCGTTCTGCGGCACGCCGCAGTAGAACGGCTGGTTGCCGTCGTACCGGTTCGGCCACAGGCCATGCAGCGACAGGCTCGTCGCCGCATACGAGCCGGCGAGGTTCGTGCATTCGGGTGTGTCGTGCGACGCGCAGAAACCGGGCTCCCACGACGCGGCGAGCAACAGGTAGTCGTAGCTGGTCTGCGCGGTGGCGGGCAGCGAGGCGGAAGCGACGGCGAGTGCGACAGCGGCGCGGGCGAGCGTCTTGAGCATGGCGTTTCCTCGGAAAAGGCTTGCGGTCGCGGGATGCGCCGCAAGATTGTCGAATGTCTGCCTGCGATTGTTGCTACCGCAACGTGGCACGAATGTGAAGGTGGCCGAATTATGTGCGGTGGCGCGGGCACGCACCGTCACGTCGCGCGTAACCGTCGCGGAAAGCAGGCACGGGCGCGGCAGCTCGTGCCGCGCCGTGCCCGATACCGCACACGGCCGACGCGTGCCGCCACTCCGGCGGCACGCCGTCGCTCACGATCCGGCACCCAGTTGCTTGCATGCGCGCGCAACCGATTCGGAACCTTCGAGCACGAGGATCTGCCACACGCCGACGCTGACTCGCCGGCGCGCCGCCGTCGACGAATCGGCCAGCAGCGCCTCGACGCGCGGCGCGGCATCCGGCGCCTGCTGCTTCAGCGCCGCGTGATGCCGCGCAAGCGACGCCGGCCCGGATTCGTACACGTCGCACAGGCGCACCATGCCGGCGAGGCCGGCCACGTCGTCGTCCTTGTCGATCGCGGCCGGCTCGACCGGTGCGAGCCCGTTGCGCTCCTCCGCCGGCAGCTTGCTGCGCGCGCCTTCGTCGATCGATGTGGCGGACGCCGGCGGCAGCCCGCCGATCGCCGCAACGATCCGGCTGCCCGCGGCGATCATGTCGCCCTGGCACTCGATCTTCTCGGCGGCCGCGACGTTCGAGCAGAACGACACCGAAATCCGGTACACGTCGTTGCTCATGCGCGGCACGTCGTCCGTGCTCGCCTGCGCGAGGCCGGCGCTTGCCAGCGCCAGCGCAGCGGGAATCAGGATGCGGAAAGCGCTCGTCTTGTTCATTGTCGTTTGTGGTTTGTCTGCGGGTTCTGACGGCGGGCAACTTCGCCGGGCCGCACGGTGGCGGCTCCTGCGGCGCCGGGCCCTCGTCCGGCGCCACGCGATTACTTCACCGACGCAGCCTCCGATCCGCCGGACGACAGCGCCGCGCTGTCCTGCTCGCGCCACGCGCGGCGCGACGTCATGATCGCCTTCACCGCCGAGCGCGCGACCTTCCACCACGCGAACGGCCGCGGGTCGGCGAGCATGCTGAGCGCGCGCGCATAGTCGAGCGTGAGCCCGGGCGTCCACGCCATCGTCACCGCGCGCTTGCGGATCTGCGCGGCGACCCACAGCTCGGGCGTGAGCAGCAGCCGGACGAACGCGCCCCACCCGGCCCGCGTGCCCTTCAGCCGCCACACCGCGCCGTCGAGCGCGGCTTCGAGCGCGTTCGACACGGTGCTCGAGCAGTTGCGGTGCGTGAGGTTGTACGTCACGTTCTGCCGGTATGCCGACCAGAATGCATCCAGCTTCGCCGGATCGTAGTTGCGGATCCGCACGCGCACGGTCGACGGGCACCACGCCTTCGACTCGGTCGCGTAGTCGGGCTGGAACAGGCCCGGCACATCGTTCTCGCGCGTCGCGCGCAGGATGCGCGTGAATTCGTCCGGAGAACGATCGATTTCGACGCCCGGATACAGGCTGATATAGATGCCCTCCGGCGACTCCAGCGCCGCGTGCCCGGTCGAGATCACACCGTTGACGTCCACCGCAGCGATATAGCGGTCGATCACCGGATAGCGCTGCGCTTCGGCCTTCGACGTGCCGGTCGGCGTCCACACGTGCACGGTGAGCGCGCGCTCGCCGTCGGCCGGCGGGCCGTCCCATTCGGATTGCGCGAAATGCGGCCGGTCGCGCGCATCGTCGAGGTCGGGCACGAGCGCCGGCGCGGGCGACGTCGCGAACGCGGGATTGCGCGTCAGCCGCCGCACGCGTGCGGCGAGGCTCAGCATGTGCATCCCGCCGAATATCAGCAGCAGGCCGAGGCAGTACGGCACGGTGCCCACATAATGCGTCGGGTACGGCTGGAAGAAGAAGATCGCCAGCAGGATTTCGACGACACCCCACGCGAACGCAACGTTCCAGCGGCGGTAGCGCACCATCCATGCGGACGTGCATTGCAGCAGCCCGTCGACGAGGAACAGCGTGCCGAAGATCATCGACAGCAGGAAATGGCCGTGGTGATGGCCGGCAAACACGAGCCCCGCGGCCGCCACGACCACGATGCCCTTCACGTAGCGCAGGATGCGCTGCCCGCCGACGCCGCTGCCGGCCACCGCGAGCGTTGCGAGCCCTTCGATCAGGAACAGCCACGCAAACAGCTCGATCGGGAAATGCAGCGCGCCGTCGAGCGCATCGACGAAGATGACGACGCCCGCGACGACCCACAGCCAGCCAAGCACGGTCAGCCCGCGCCAGCGGGTTCGCAGATATTCGATGCCCAGCAGCAGCAAGATCAGTCGTACCATCGCGCCCTCGTGTCATTTTTTCGGGAAACGCGCGGCCCACGCGTTTCCTGTCATTCCGACCGTACGCCGCGCCACGCGCCGGTCGGAAAGCGGCAATCGTTGCCGGCGCGTCATGCCGTCGACATGACCGATGGCGGCCGGCACGCACCGCTCTGGGCGAATAATAAGATATGGAGGAGTCGGGTGAAAGCCTGACGCAAACGTTTTCGGCAGGCCCGGGCGTCCCGGCGCGCCGCCGGGTGCGGTGCGATCGACAATCGCTGCCATGGCAGGTTTCCCGTTCGACAACGCGCGGCGGATGCGCCAGAATCCTGCTTCCGAGGGCGAAAGCCACTGAACTGAACCGCACCAGACGGGACAACAAGAATGAGCATATCGATCACGCGCCGGCGCCTGCTGGCCGCCGGCTTGGCCGCGAGCAGCCTCGCGCTGTCGGGCTGTTTCACGCCGAAGCTGTACAAGGACGACACGTACAGCGAAAACGTATCCGGATTCCTGATTACGGAGGACGGCAAGAAGCTGGTCGTCCTCGGCACGCGCTATCACTACATCTTCGATCTGCCGGCCCAATTGCGGCCGGTACTGCAGTCCGGCTACCGGAAATCGCTGCGCACCACGTTCGCCGGCTTTCATGCGAGCGGCGGCAGCGTCACCGGCCACTACCGGATCGTGTTGCCGAAGGACGCGTCGGACGACGATCGACAGGCAGCCGCCGCGGACGGGTTCACCCCCGCGTCGGCCGGTCTCGCGCTCGAAGGCGACATCGACGGCAAGCGCTATTCGACGGATGGCTTCGCCGCGAAGGACCAGGCGGCCGCGCAGCCGTTCAACCGCCCGTACTCGGTTTTCATCAGAGAGTCGCCTTCCGTCGTCGGCATGGGTCTGCGAATCCTCGCCACGCCGATCACGGTTGCCGCCGACGGTGTGCTGGTGCTGGGCGGCATCGTGCTCGTGCCGTTTGCGGCCATCGCGCTCCAGTCAAGCAGCGGCCTCCGGTTCATGTAACGGCGCGCGCGGCACCCCTGCCGCACCGATGGCAGCGGCCTGCGACACGCGAGCGCTCACGACGACCGCAACCGGAGCATTGCCATGACGACCTCACCGCTTCACACGCCACCGCTCGGCCCGCAGCTCAGGCGCTGGCGCGCGCTGCACCGCGTGAAGCAAAGCCACGCCGCAGAATTGTTCGGCGTCGCGCAATCGACGATCTCGCGCTGGGAGGCCGGCATCCAGCAGATGTCGCCCGACGAGCGCGCGACGGCCGAGCGGCTGCTCGCCGCGCGCCTCGATTCCGCAGGCGACCATGCGCTTGCGCGGCTCATCGCGGGCAGCGCGGGCCGCATGCATCTGGTGTGCGACCTCACGCACCGCCTGCTCGCCAGTTCGCCGGCGCGTGCGGCCGAGTTCTCGCAGCCGCTGCCGATGCTGCTCGGCACGTCGCTGTGGCGCTACGCGACGCCGGAAATCGTCCGCATGGAAGCCGCGCTCGACACGCTCGGCTGGCACGATCGCGCGGGGCCGCCGAGCGTCGAATTCGACACCGGCGCGAATGCGTCGCGCGTCGTGCCGATCCGCGGCAGCACATGCCGGTGGACGCGGATGACGCTGTCGGACGGCTCGGCCGCGCGGCTGGTCGAAACGCTCTAGCACGCCGCGCATATTTCATGCGTGGACGAACCGCGCGCGGCCGCCTTACGCTTGAGGGCTCACCGCAAGGACTCCGACCATGAACCCCGACACGATCCACGCACGCCTCGATTTCCTGCGCGAAGCCGAACGCCTGAAGGATGTGCTGCGCAGCGGCCACACGTCGGCCGGGCGCGCGGAAAGCACGGCCGAGCATAGCTGGCGGCTGTGCCTGATGGCGCTCGTGTTCGCCGACGCGCTGCCCGGCATCGATACGCTGAAGCTGCTGAAGCTGTGCGTCGTCCACGATCTCGGCGAGGCGCTGCACGGCGACATCCCCGCGATCGAGCAGGCCGCGCACCCGGACAAAAGCGCGCACGAACGCGACGACCTGCTGACCCTGACGGCGTCGCTCGATCGCACGCTGCGCGACAAGATCGTCGCGCTGTGGGATGAATACGAAGCAGCCAAGTCGCCGGAAGCGCGCGCCGCGAAGGCGCTCGACAAGCTCGAGACGATCCTGCAGCACAACCAGGGCAGCAATCCGCCCGATTTCGACTACGCGTTCAATCTCGGCTACGGCCGGCGGTATACCGACGCCGCGCCGCTGTTCAGTGCGATCCGCGATATCGTCGACGCGGATACGCGACGCAGGATCAACGCAGGCGGGCAGCGCGTGTAATCTCGCGGAATCGCACGCTCGGCACACTCGTGAACCTGCTGATCGGCAGCGGCTTCACGCTCGCGCATCTCGACGAATGGGGGCCGACGCCGAAAAGGTCGACGCGATGCCCGCGCTCGACGAGGAACGCGACCGGCCGATGATGGCAATCGTCGCCGCACAGCGGTAACAACGCGCCACGGCCTTCCCCGCCCCTTTCACAGATCGCAACAATGTCACCGCCCGGCCCCCACTCTGGCGCGGCGCTAGCACAATTCAGCACAATTTCCATACGATTTGGCGCGAAATCCTCGCTTACCATGAGCGCCTGATTCGAATCGGCACGCCCGCGCGATGCGTACGCGGATGCCGTCGCGGGCAACACGCCCGGCATGCGGCGCCGACCGGATCGTCCCGCCCGGTCGCACGCATCGCCGGCGCCCGCTTCATCCTCGCCGCATTCTCATGACTCAGAAGCCCCATCGCCGCCGGCGCATCGTGCTGGCCATCATCGCAGTCGTTGCGATCGTCACAGGCGTCTCGCTCACGGTATTCGCGCCCGACAAGCATCCGCAGTACCTGTCCGCGCCGGTCACGCGCGGCGATCTCGAGAGCGCGGTGCTCGCGACCGGCGCGCTGCAGGCGTTCAAGCAGGTCGACGTCGGCGCGCAGGTATCGGGGCAGTTGAAGACGCTGAAGGTGAAGCTCGGCGACAAGGTCGCGAAGGGCCAGTGGCTCGCCGAAATCGATCCGGTGATCTCCGAAAACGCGCTGCGCCAGGCGCGCGCCAGCGAGGAAAGCCTGCGCGCGCAGCATCAATCGACCGCCGCGCAGCTGACGCAGGCAGAGCTCGCATTCCGGCGCCAGCAGGCAATGCTGCCCGACGATGCGACGTCGCGCGAGTCGTTCGAGGCCGCGCGCGCGACGCTCGACATGCAGCGCGCGACGCTCGCGTCGCTCGCCGCGCAGATCCGCTCGGCCCGCATCCAGATCGAGACCGCGCACGCCAACGTCGGCTACACGCGCATCGTCGCGCCGATCGACGGCGAGGTCGTCGCGATCGTCACGCAGGAAGGCCAGACCGTGATCGCGCAGCAGCAGGCGCCGGTGATCCTGAAGCTTGCGGATCTCGACACGATGACCGTGAAGGCGCAGGTGTCGGAAGCCGACGTGATCCGCGTGAGCGCCGGCCAGACCGCGTATTTCACGATCCTCGGCGAACCGGACAAGCGTCACTACGGCAGGCTGCGCGCGATCGAGCCGGCGCCGCAGAACTTCGCCGACGCGCAGAGCGCGCTCGGCGGCGGCGCGGGCGGCGGCACGAAACCGAACTCCGCCGTGTTCTACAACGCGCTGTTCGAAGTACCGAATCCCGAGCACCGGCTGCGCATCGCGATGACCGCGCAGGTCGGCATCGTGCTCGGCAACGCGCGCAATGCGCTCAGCATTCCGGCCGCCGCGCTCGGCGAAAAGCGCAAGGACGGCAGCTATGCGGTCCGCGTGCTGCGCGCCGACGGCAGCACGGTCACGCGCAACATCCGCATCGGCATCAACAACAACGTACGCGTCGAAGTGCTGGCCGGCCTGAAGGACGGCGAGCGCGTCGTGATCGGCGAAGCCGCCGCGGACGAGCACGCGCCGCTGGCGGACGTGGTGTGACGATGCGCCAGCCCCTGCTGAAACTCTCGAGCGTCACGCGGCGCTTTCCGGCCGGCGACAAGGACGTCGTCGTCCTGAACAACGTCAACCTGTCGATCGACGCGGGCGAGATCGTCGCGATCGTCGGCGCGTCGGGCTCCGGCAAGTCGACGCTGATGAACATCCTCGGCTGCCTCGACCATCCGAGCGAAGGCATCTACACGGTCGGCGGACGCGACACGCACATGCTCGACAGCGACGAGCTCGCGCAGCTGCGCCGCGAACACTTCGGCTTCGTGTTCCAGCGCTATCACCTGCTGCCGCACGTCGACGCGGCCGCGAACCTCGAAATGCCGGCGATCTATGCGGGCACCACGCGCGCGGAGCGGCACGAACGCGCACGCGAGCTGCTCGCGCGGCTCGGGCTCGCGGATCGCGCGCACCACCGGCCCGGGCAACTGTCCGGCGGCCAGCAGCAGCGCGTGAGCATTGCGCGCGCGCTGATGAACGGCGGCCAGGTAATCCTCGCCGACGAGCCGACCGGCGCGCTCGACACGAAAAGCGGCCAGGACGTGATCCGCATCCTGCACGAGCTGAACGCGCTCGGCCATACGATCGTCATCGTCACGCACGACAAGGACGTCGCGCGCCACGCGCGGCGCATCATCGAGATCAGCGACGGCGAGATCGTCGCCGACCGGCGGAATCGCCACTATGCGGAAGCGCTCGCGGAAGCCTTCGTCGACGCGGCCGAAGCGGCAGCCGGCACGCCGGCCACGCGCGATCGGCACGACGACCCGCCGCCCGCCGACGCCCACACCGAAACCGGCACGCGTGCGCGCCGCTTCGCGGCCGGCACCGGCCGCTTCGCCGAAGCGTGCCGGATGGCGTGGATCGCGCTCGTGTCGCACCGGCTGCGCACGCTGCTGACGATGCTCGGCATCATCATCGGCATCACATCGGTCGTGTCGATCGTCGCGATCGGCGAAGGCGCGAAGCGCTACATGCTCGACGAGATCGGCAGCATCGGCACGAACACGATCAACGTCTATCCGGGCACCGACTGGGGCGACAGCCGCGCGGACGCGATCCAGACGCTCGTACCCGCCGATGTCGCCGCGCTCGCCGAGCAGCCGTACGTCGACAGCGCAACGCCCGAGACGTCGCGCACGCTGCTGCTGCGCTACCGCAACATCGACGTCAACGCGCTCGTGAGCGGCGTCGGCGATCGCTTCTTCCAGGCGCGCGGGATGCGTTTCGCGCTGGGCGTCGCATTCGACGAGGACGCGGTGCGCCGCCAGGCTCAGGTGGCCGTGATCGACCACAACACGCGCCGCAAGCTGTTCGGCGCGACGCGCAATCCGGTCGGCGAAGCGATCCTGGTCGACAACGTGCCGTGCGTCGTGATCGGCGTCACGGCCGACAAGAAGAGCGCGTTCGGCAGCGTGAAGAGCCTGAACGTGTGGGTGCCGTACACGACCGCGAGCGGGCGCCTGTTCGGCCAGCGCCATCTCGACAGCATCACCGTGCGCGTGCGCGACGGGCAGCCGAGCGCCGCCGCCGAGAAAAGCCTCGAAAAGCTGATGATCCAGCGCCACGGCCGCAAGGACTTCTTCACGTACAACATGGACAGCGTGGTCAAGACCGTCGAGAAGACCGGCCAGTCGCTGACGCTGCTGCTGTCGCTGATCGCGGTGATCTCGCTCGTCGTCGGCGGGATCGGCGTGATGAACATCATGCTCGTGTCGGTCACCGAGCGCACGCGCGAAATCGGCATCCGGATGGCGGTCGGCGCACGCCAGTCCGACATCCTGCAGCAGTTCCTCGTCGAGGCCGTGCTCGTCTGCCTGCTCGGCGGCACGATCGGCATCGTGCTGTCGTTCGGGCTCGGCGCGGTGTTCTCGATGTTCGTCACGCAATGGAAGATGGTGTTCTCCGCCGGCGCAATCGTGACGGCGTTCGTCTGCTCGACGCTCACCGGCGTGATATTCGGTTTCATGCCCGCGCGCAACGCGTCGCGGCTCGATCCGATCGATGCGCTCGCGCGCGACTGACGGAGCCCCGCCATGACGCATTCTTCACCGCTTCGCCGCTTGGGCGCCTTCGCCTGCGCGGCCGCGCTGCTGGCCGGCTGCAAATCCGCGCGCCACGAACCGCTGCCGGCCGTCGCGATGCCCGCGAACTGGGCCGCGCCGGTCGCGGCCGATGCGCCTGCCACCACGCGCGACTGGTGGCGCAGCTTCGGCGATCCGCAACTCGACCGGCTGATCGACGACGCGCTGCGTGCCAACAACGACCTCGCGATCGCGGCGATTCGCGTGTACCGCGCGCAACTGCAGGCCGGGCTCGTCGACACGAACCTGACGCCCGCCGTATCGCTCGGCGCGAACGGCGCCGTGTCGCGCACGCTCGATACGCACCGGATGAGCCGGTCGAGCGGCATCAACGGTTCGCTGAGCTATGAAATCGACCTGTGGGGCCGGCTGGCCGCGCTGCGCGATGCCGCGCACTGGGAAGCCGACGCAACGGCCGCCGATCTCGAAGCCGCGCGGCTGTCGCTGATCGGCACGACGGCGTCGCTGTACTGGCAGATCGGTTATCTGAACCGGCAGATCGCGCTCGGCGACGCGAACATCGCGTATGGGGTGCGCACGCTCGCGGTCGTCCGGTCGCGGCACACGGCCGGCGCCGCGTCAGGGCTCGATCTCGCGCAGGCCGAGCAGAGCCTGTCCGCGCAACGCGCTGCGCAAACGCAACTGATCCAGCAGCGCACCGAGAACCGCCACGCGCTCGCGCTCCTGTTCGACCGGCCGCCGCAGCAACGCGCGGCCGAACCGTCGGCGCTGCCCGTCGCGCCGCCGCCGGAAGTAGCCGCCGGCCTGCCGGCCAGCCTGCTCGGCCGACGCCCCGACCTGCGCGCGGCGGAATTCCGGCTGCGCGAATCGCTCGCGCAGGTCGACGCGACGCGCACGAGCTTCTACCCGACCTTCACGCTGACCGGCAGCGCCGGCACGTCGAGCACGAGCCTCGAGCGCGTGCTGACGAATCCGGTCGGCACGCTCGGGCTCGGCCTTGCACTGCCGTTCATCCAGTGGAACACGATGCAACTGCAGATCAAGGTGTCGAAGTCGCAGTACGAGGAAGCGGTGGTCGGGTTCCGCCAGCGGCTCTACACGGCGCTCGCAGAAGTCGAGAATGCGCTGTCGGCGCGCGTGCAGCTCGAACGCGAGGCCGAACAGCGCGCGCTGTCGCTGGCCCAGGCGCAGCGCGCCGAGCAGCTTGCCGCCGCGCGGTTCGCGGCCGGCGCGACCGCCGTGCAGCCGTGGCTCGACCAGCAGCAGCGGCTGCGCGACGCGCAAAGCGCCGACGAACTGACGCGGCTGAACCGGCTCAACAACCAGATGACGCTGTACCGCGCGCTCGGCGGCGGGACGTCCTGACCGGCGTGCCGACACAATGGGCCGGCCGTGTCATTCGCACACGGCCGCCCTGCGCCGCGCCGGCGCGAACGCCACCGCGCTCGCGGTCGCGAGCACGGCCACGCCGGCCGCGCCGTACACCATCACCCAGCCGAACCCGTGCACGAGCGCCGCGTGCAGCGCCGCGCCGCTCGGGTCGGCCTGCGCGAGCGCCGGTGCGATCTGCTGCAGCCCGTCGGTGCGGCCCGACGCGATCTCCTGCGCGAGCCGGCGCAGCGCTGCATCGCCGATCGCACCCGCGACACCGCCCTTCAGGCTCGCGACAATCCCCGCAACCAGCACGAAGCCCATCGTCGCGATGTTCAGCGCGAGCGAGATCATCCGCGCGCTCATGTCGATGCCCGACGCCATCCCGGCCCGCGCGCTCGGCACCGCGCCCGTCGTCGTGTTGGTGACCGGCGTGTTCGTGAGCCCGAGCCCGATGCCGGCGATCACGCAGCCGGGCAGCATCGTGAGCCAGCTCGCGTGGTCGGCCGCGCTGCCGACCCGCATCAGCGCGAAGCCGGCCGCGATCGTGAACAGGCCGCCCGGGATCACGACGCCCGGCCCATAGCGCAGCGCGAGCCGTTCGCCGAACGGCGGCGCGACCAGCGTCGGCAGCGTGTACGCGAGCAGCGCGAGGCCGGCCGTCACGCTGTCGTAGCCGAGCGCGACCTGGAACCAGATCGGCAGGTAGATCATGAACGGCCAGAAGCTGAAGTTCATCCCCATCGAGCCGAAGATCGCGCCGGTGAACGCGCGAATCCGGAACACGGAGAAATCGAACATCGGCCGCGCGCTGGCGCGTTCCGCAACGAAGAAACCCACGAGCGCCAGCACGGTCGCGCCGAGCACGCCGAGGCCGGCCGCGCTCGTCAGCCCGAGCTCCGCGCTTTGCGTGATGTAGAACGCGAGGCCGAGCACCGCGAGCGACAGCGTGACGATGCCCGCGACGTCGAGCGTGCCCGCATGCGGATCGCGCGACTCCTGCACCGCGCCGCCGATCAGCGCGAGCGCGACGGCCGCGAGCGGCGCATGGACGAGGAACACCCACGGCCAGCTCGCCAGCGCGACGATCGCGCCGCCGACGATCGGCCCGAAGCCGAGCCCGATGCCGAACACGATCCCCCAGATCCCGAACGCACGGCCGCGCTCGCGGCCCTCGCGGAACTGATGCGACAGCACGGCGATCTGGCAGATCAGCATCGCGCCGCCGCTGGCGCCCTGCAGCAGCCGGCCCGCGACCAGCACCGGCACGTTCGGCGCGAGCCCGCACAGCAGCGACGTCGCGCCGAACAGCACGGTGCCGATCACGTACACGCGCTTGCGGCCGAACCGGTCCGCGAGCGTGCCGGCCGCCATCAGCACCGTCGTACATGCGATCGTGTACGCGTTCATGATCCACTGCATGCCGTTGAAATCGCCATGCAGCACGTGTTCGAGCGTCGGCAGGATCACCGGCACGCTCGAGATTTCGAGGCCGAACATCAGCGACGTGAGACAGACGGCCGCGAGCGCGACCGCATTCCTGCGGGAGTCGGATAGCGTCATGCGTATTGCGCGGCGGCCCGGCAATGGGCCGCGCGCCTCCAGGTGAGAAGGGTTCGCCGCGCGCGGCCGGCTACGCGCGCTGAACGGGAATCGGTACTATAGTGAGAATTTCGATCCCCATTGACGCACCCACTTCTCCGAACTGGGGAATCACAGGACTCAATCAGCACACCCTGCCATGACCGACAGACTCGACGGCGTAACAACCTTCGTCCAGGTGGTGGAATCGGGCAGCTTCGCGCTCGCCGCGGAGCGGCTCGACATGACACGTTCGGCCGTCGGCAAGGCGGTCGCGCGGCTCGAGAAGCGGCTCGGCGCGCGGCTGTTGCAGCGCACGACGCGCAGCCAGAGCCTGACCGACGACGGCCAGGCGTACTACGACCGCTGCGTGCGCGCGCTCGCGGAACTGGAAGCGGCGGAAGCCGATCTCGACTGCGGCCGCAACGAAGCGCGCGGCAAGCTGCGGCTGAGCGTGCCGCTCGCGTTCGGGCACCACTGCGTGACGCCGATCGTGCTCGACCTCGCGCGCACCTATCCGCATCTGCGAATCGACGTGTCGATCACCGACCGCTTCGTCGATCTCGTCGAGGAAGGCATCGATCTCGCGGTGCGGATCGGCACGCTCGCGGACAGCACGAGCCTCGCGGTGCGCCGGCTCGGCACGCAATACGGCAGCCTCGGCGCGGCGCCGTCGTATCTCGCCCGCTACGGGATGCCGAAGTCGCTCGACGATCTGAAGCATCACCGGACGATCGCGTATTCACGCTCGGGCGTGCCGCAGCCGTGGGACCTGCGCGCACCGGACGGCTCGACGGTGCGCGTCGACATGCAGCACCAGTTGAGTTTCGACGACGTGCAGGCGATCGCGGCGGCCGGTGCGTCGGGGTTCGGTGTCGCATGGCTGCCGAGCTGGCTGCTGGATTACTACGTGAAGCGCGGCGAAATGGTGGTCGTGCTCGACCGCTGCTTCGTGTGCGAAGGCGACATTCACGCGATCTGGCCGAAGACGCGTTACCTGCCGCGCAAGACGCGCTGCGTGATCGACGCGCTCGCACAGGCGATTCCGCCGATGATCGAGCGCCGGGATGAGTTCACTGCGATGAAATGAAACCGACGCGCCGCACGGCGCGTCGGGTGCGTCATGCGGCGCCGAGATCGGCGAGCGGATGCGCGAACAGCTTCCACGGCGACGTCAGGAAATGCCGCACGCGTTCGGCGCGCAGCTCGACGAGCGATGCGGGCGCCCAGCGCGGCTTGCGATCCTTGTCGACGAGATGCGCGCGCACGCCTTCGCAGAAATCGCCTTCCTCGATCGCGCGCGCGACGATGCCGAGCTCCATCCGGAACGATTCGGCAAGCGTCATCTGCCGGCCGCGCAGCAGCGCTTCGCGCGTCACGTGCAGCATCGTCGGCGAGTGGCCGGCGAGCGCATCGAGGGTCGCCTGCAGCCATTGACGGTGCTCGCGCGTCAGCTCGTCGCGTGCGAGCTCCTGCGTCAGCGTCGCGACGATCCGCTCGACGGTCGAACGCTTGTCGAAGTGACGGACGATCCACGGCATCTGGCTGTCGAGCGCCGCATGCGGCACGACGTTGCACGGCGGTTCGAACACCTTGCGCAGCGCCGGCAGCACGTCGCCGTCCCACTTGACGCTTTCGATGCGCGTCTCGAACGTGTCGAGCCACGCGGACGGCACGCACAGATCGGCCAGCTTCGCGGTCAGCGCGTCGGCACCCGACAGCATCGCACCGGTCAGCCCCACGTACAGCTCGAGCTCGACCGGCATGCGCGACAGGAAATGCGTCGCGCCGACGTCGGGCACGAGGCCGATGCGCGTCTCCGGCATCGCGATCTTGCTGCGCTCGGTCGCGACGCGCAGCGCAGCGCCTTGTGCGAGGCCCATGCCGCCGCCCATCGTCACGCCGTCCATCAGCGCGACCACCGGCTTCGGGAACGTGTGGATCGCATGGTCGAGCCGGTATTCGTCGACGAAGAACGGCAGCCAGGTTTCGCGCTGCGCGACCATCCGGTACAGCGCGCGCACGTCGCCGCCCGCGCAGAAGCCCTTTTCGCCCGCGCCGCGCAGCACGACCGCGACGATCTGGTCGTCGCGACGGCAGCGCTCGAAAAGCGCGGCCAGCTCGCCGATCATCGCGTACGACAGCGCGTTGAGCGCGGCCGGACGGTTCAGCGTGATCAGCGCCACGCGGTTCACCACGCGGAACAGCACCTCGGGCGCGGCCTGCGCGAACGCGTCGTGATTCGTGACCGGCGTGCTCATCGTTGCGGCTCTCCGTCGGTGTTCCATTGCGGCGCACGCTTGCCGAGAAACGCGGCCACGCCTTCGCGCGGATCGTTCGTGTCGAACAGGTCGACGAAGCGTTCGCGCTCGACCGCGAGCGCCGCGCCGCGCGGCACGCCGCGGCGCGCGAGGCCGATCAGCTCCTTGCTGTATGCGACCGCGTG
Organism: Burkholderia sp. DN3021; assembly: GCF_049805555.1. Taxonomy (NCBI): domain Bacteria; kingdom Pseudomonadati; phylum Pseudomonadota; class Betaproteobacteria; order Burkholderiales; family Burkholderiaceae; genus Burkholderia; species Burkholderia sp. DN3021. Next base: position 15,614 of record NZ_JBNCAB010000100.1, read on the forward strand.
CGGGCTTTGCCGCACGACGTTGCGCGCCAGCGCCAGCGCCGCGTCGCGTGCGGCCCCGCTCTCGACCACGTCTTCGACGAGGCCGATCCTGAGCGCCGTCGCCGCGTCGACGCGCGCGCCGGTCAGGATGATCTTCTTCGCCCAGCCTTCGCCGACGAGCCAGGGCAGCGTCTGCGTGCCGAGCCCGCACGGCAGCAGGCCGACCGACGGCTCGGGCAGCGCCATCTGCGCATGCGTCTCGGCGATCCGCAGGTCGCACGCGAGCGCGCATTCCAAGCCGCCGCCCATCGCATAACCGTTGATCGCCGCGATCGTCACGACGCGCGCATCGTGCAGCGCCTCGAACGCCGCGCCGAAGCGCGACGCCATCGCGCGCGCGACCGCGCGGTCGCCGTCGGCGAACGTGTTGAGGTCGGCGCCCGCGCTGAAGAACTTCGGGCCGTCGCCCGTGATCACCAGCGCGCGCACGCGCGGGTTCGCATTCAGTTCGGCGACGGTTTCCTGCAGTTGCTGCAGCCCGTCGGCGGTAAAGGCGTTCGCGGGCGGACGCTTGAGCGTCGCGCACGCGATCGCGCCGTCGTCGACGTAGTCCAGTTCGATCATCATGCGTCCTTCTTCGTTGCCGGTTGGTACAGGCGGATCACCGCCGAGAAATCGAGCTGTCCGTCGCCGCGGCTGCTCATCGTCTGGTAAAGCTGCTGCGCGAGCGCGCCGAGATAGACGGGCTGGCGCGCCTGCTTCGCCGCGTCGTTCGCGAGGCCGAGATCCTTCAGCATCAGGTCGGTGCCGAAGCCGCCCGAGTAGCCGCGCGACGACGGCGCGGTGTCGATCACGCCCGGATACGGGTTGTACGTGTCCGAGCTCCAGCAGCGGCCCGTCGACGTGTTGACGATGCCGGCCAGCACCTTCGGGTCGATGCCGAGCGCCACGCCGAGCGACATCGCCTCCGACACGGCCGCCATCGAGATGCCTAGCACGAGGTTGTTGCAGACCTTCGCAACCTGCCCCATGCCCGTCGCGCCGCAATGGACGATGTTCTTGCCCATGCCGGCGAGCACGGGCTTCACGCGCTCGAAATCCGCGTCGCTGCCGCCGACCATGAAGGTCAGCGTGCCGGCCGCCGCGCCGCCGGTGCCGCCCGATACCGGCGCATCGACGAACGCGCCGCCGTGCTCGCGCACCAGCGCGCCGAACGCCTGCGCGCTCGCCGGGTCGATGGTGCTCGAATCGATCACGGTCGCGCCCGCGTCGAGGCCGGCCAGCACGCCGTTCTCGCCGGACAGCACCGAGCGCACGTGCGGCGCGGCCGGCAGCATCGTGATCACGAACGTCGCGCCCGACGCCGCGTCGCGCGGCGATGCGGCAACCTGCGCGCCGGCGTCCTGCAGCGCGCGCAATGCATCGGCGCTCAGGTCGAACGCATGCACTTCATGGCCGGCTTTCAACAGGTTCAGCGCCATCGGCGCACCCATGTGGCCGAGGCCGATAAATCCGATTTTCATGTTCGTGTCCTCCGCCGCTCAATGCAGCCGAATCGTCGTATTCACCGGGCCGGCCGTCGTGTCGTCGTCGAACCAGCGCGCGGTGACCGTCTTCGTCTGCGTGTAGAACTGCACGACCTGCTTGCCGTACGGGCCGAGATCGCCGAGCTTCGAGCCGCGCGATCCGGTGAAGCTGAAGAACGGCACGGGCACCGGAATCGGGATGTTGATGCCGACCTGCCCGATGTCGATCTCGCTCTGGAACTTGCGCGCGGCCGCGCCGCTCTGCGTGAACAGGCCCACACCGTTGCCGAACGGGTTCGCGTTGACGAGCGCGATCGCGTCGTCGAGCGAGTCGGCTTCGAGCACGACGAGCACCGGGCCGAAGATTTCGTGCGTGTAGATCGACATGTCGGTCTTCACGCCCGAGAAGATCGTCGGGCCGATGAAGTTGCCGCTTTCGTAGCCGGCCACCTTCACGTCGCGGCCGTCGAGTTCGAGCTTCGCGCCCTCCTTCACGCCCGCTTCGATCAGCGACAGGATGCGTTCCTTGGCGGTCTTCGACACGACCGGGCCGACGTCGGTGCCGGCTTCCGCGCCCGCATTCACCTTCAACAGCTTCGCCTTTGCGACGAGATCGGGCAGCCAGTCGCGCGCTTCGCCAACCAGCACCGCGACCGACGTCGCCATGCAGCGCTGGCCGGCCGCGCCGAAGCCGGCGCCGACGAGCGCATTGATCGTCTGCTCGCGGTTCGCGTCGGGCAACACCACCGCGTGGTTCTTCGCGCCCATCATCGACTGCACGCGCTTGCCGTGCGCGCTGCCGAGCTGGTACACGTGCGTGCCGACGGCGGTCGAGCCGACGAACGAGATCGCCTTCACGAGCGGATGCGTACAGATCGCATCGACGACTTCCTTGCCGCCGTGCACGACGTTCAGTACCCCTTTCGGTATGCCGGCCTCGATCGCGAGCTGGACGAGCTCCATCGTCGACATCGGGTCCTGCTCGGACGGTTTCAGCACGAACGTGTTGCCGCACACGATCGCCATCGGGAACATCCACAGCGGAATCATCGCGGGGAAGTTGAACGGCGTGATGCCCGCGCACACGCCGAGCGGCTGGCGCAGCGTGTACGTGTCGACGCCGCCCGCGACGTTCTCCGCGAATTCGCCGAGCTGCAGCGAGCCGATCGAGCACGCGTGCTCGACCACTTCGAGGCCGCGGAAGATGTCGCCTTCGGCATCGGGAAGCGTCTTGCCCTGCTCGGCCGTCAGCGTCTTCGCGATGCGCTGCTGGTTCGTGCGCACGAGATCCTGGAACTTCAGCATGATGCGCATGCGCGCGGCGATCGGCGTGTTCTTCCACGTCGCATACGCGGCGTGCGCGGCCTGCACGGCCGCGTCGACTTCCGCGACGGTCGCGAACGGCACGCGCGCGAGCACCTGCTGCGTCGCCGGGTTGACGATGTCGCGCCACTCTTTCGTGGCGGACTCGACGAAGGCGCCATCGATCAGCAGCTTGACCGTCGGCACGTCTTGCCCCGTTTGGGGCGTCGGATTCGCGTTCATCGATCGTTTCTCCTTGCAGGGGGCCGCGAAGCGCAATACCGCCGCGCGGCCGGTTCAATTCGGCTGCGGGCGGCCGCCGCGGAATGCGGCGCGCGCGGCCCGCGGTCGGTCATTTCATTTCAATTCGGCGGCGAAATCTTCTTCCCAGTATTCGCCGGGCATTCGCGCGGCCGCGTCGTCGCCGCGCTCGATCTCGCGGCGGCGCAGCTCGACGCGGCGGATCTTCCCCGAAATCGTCTTCGGCAGCTCCGCGAACTGCAGGCGGCGGATGCGCTTGTACGGCGCGAGCTTCTCGCGCGAGAAGCGGAAGATCTCCAGCGCGAGCGCGGGGCTTTCCTCGTAGCCCTGCCGCAGCGTGATGAAAGTCTTCGGCACCGACAGCCGCACGGGGTCGGGGCTCGGCACGACGGCCGCCTCGGCGATCGCCGGATGCTCGATCAGCACGCTCTCGAGTTCGAACGGGCTCAACCGGTAGTCGGACGACTTGAACACGTCGTCCGCGCGGCCGATATACACGTAATAACCGTCGTCGCCGCGCATCGCGATGTCCGACGTGCGGTAGTGGCCGTCGCGCATCGCATAGGCCGTCGCGTCGGGGTTGTTCGCATAGCCGTTCATCAGCCCGACCGGGCGCGCGACGTCCGGGCCGATCGGCAGCGCGACCTCGCCTTCGGTCGCGGGCGCGCCGTCCGGATCGAGCAGCGTGATGCGGTAGCCGGGCAGCGGCCGGCCCATCGAGCCCGCGACGACCGGCTGGCCCGGCGAGTTGCCGATCAGGCAGGTCGTCTCGGTCTGGCCGTAGCCGTCGCGGATCGTGATGCCCCACGCGTTCTTCACGCGCTCGATGATCTCGGGATTCAGCGGCTCGCCCGCGCCGACGATCTCGCGCAGCTTCACGTCGAACGACGCGAGCGGCTGCTGCACGAGCATGCGCCATACGGTCGGCGGCGCGCACAGCGTCGTCACCTGGTATTTGACGAGCGCATCGAGCACGACCTTCGGCTCGAAGCGCGCGTAGTTGAACGCGAACACGCACGCCTGCGCGTTCCACGGCGCGAAGAAGCAGCTCCACGCGTGCTTCGCCCAGCCCGGCGAGCTGATGTTCCAGTGGATGTCGCCCGGCTGCAGGCCGACCCAGTACATCGTCGACAGATGGCCGACCGGATAGGTGCGGTGCGTATGCTCGACGAGCTTCGGCTTCGACGTCGTGCCCGACGTGAAGTACAGCAGCATCGGATCGTTTGCGTGCGTGACGGCGTCCGGCTCGAACGCGGCGCTCGCCGCGTAGCCGTCGTTCATCGCGAGCCAGCCCGCGTGCGGCGCTCCGGCGACGATCTTCCGCGCGAGGCCGAGGTCGGGCTGTTCGAATTTGGCGGTTTCGTTCTCGTCGACGATCGCGTATTTCGCGCCGCCGATCTGCACGCGGTCGCGCACGTCGTCGGCCGACAGTTGCGTGGTCGCGGGCAGCACGATCGCGCCGAGCTTCATCGCGGCGAGCATCGCGTCCCACAGTTCGACACGGTTCGGCAGCATCAGCAGGATGCGATCGCCGCGCACGACGCCGATCGAGCGCAGCCAGTTCGCGATCCGCGACGAACGCTCGGACATCTGCGCGAACGAATACGGATCGCCCGTGCCGGTCGCCGCGTCGACGATCCACAGCGCGGGCCGGTCGTTGCCGCGCGCCATCGGGTCGAAGTAGTCGAGCGCCCAGTTGAACGCATCGAGCACCGGCCACTCGAAATCGCGGTACGCGGTTTCGTAGTCGGTGCGATGGCGCAGCAGAAAGTCGCGTGCGTCCAGGAATGCCTGTACCGTCATCGTTTCCTCCAGTCTCCATGCCTCGCGGTCAACCGGGGCATGCGCTGCAGCCCATGCCCGATTCCCTGTGGCGCGGCGCACGGTCACGTCGTTGCGTGCCGCGTTTACCGCGCTGCCCTCGTGCCCTGCGTGATGCTTCTGTCAGCGCGGCCGCCGCGACTCAAAGCTGCCGTGCGATCACCATCCGTTGCACTTCGCTGGTGCCTTCGTAAATCTGGGTAATACGCGCGTCGCGATAATGACGCTCGACTTCGTAATCGACCAGGTAGCCGTAGCCGCCGTGGATCTGGATCGCGTCCGAGCACACGCGCTCGGCCATCTCGGACGCGAACAGCTTCGCCTGCGACGCTTCCGACAGGCACGGCAGCCCGGCCGTGCGCAGCTTCGCCGCGTGGTGCACGAGCAGGCGCGCCGCGTTGATCTGCGTGGCCATGTCGGCGAGCTTCTGCTGGATCGCCTGATGCTCGGCGATCGGCTTGCCGAACTGCACGCGCTCGCCCGCATAACGGCGCGCCTTGTCGAACGCGGCGCGCGCGATGCCGAGCGCCTGCGCGGCGATGCCGATGCGCCCGCCCTCGAGATTCGACAGTGCGATCTTCAGCCCTTCGCCGCGATTGCCGAGCAGGTTCTCTTCCGGAATCGCGCAGTTCTCGAACGTGATCGCGCACGTATCCGATGCGCGAATGCCCATCTTCTTCTCGGGCTTGCCGACGATGAAGCCCGGCGTGTCGGTCGGCACCAGGAACGCGGAAATGCCGCGCTTGCCGGCTTCCGGGTCGGTCATGGCAAAAACGATCGCGACACCGGCGCGCTGGCCGTTGGTCACGAACTGCTTCGCGCCGTTCAGCACCCATTTGCCGTCGCGCAGCTCCGCGCGCGTGCGCAGGTTGTGCGCCTCGGAGCCGGCCTGCGGCTCGGTCAGGCAGAACGCGCCGATCACGCGGCCGGACGCCATGTCGGCCAGCCAGCGCTCTTTCTGCGCCGGCGTGCCGAAGCCGAGGATCGGGCCGCAGCCGACCGAGTTGTGCACGCTCATCAGCGTCGCGCACGCGGCGTCGCCGGCGGCGATTTCCTCCATCGCCAGCGCATACGCGACGTAGTCCGTATACGAGCCGCCCAGCTCCTGCGGCACGATCATCCCGAGCAGGCCGAGTTCGCCGAGCTGCGCGACGACGGCGTCGGGCAGCCGCGCATCGTGGTCCCACTGCGCGGCGTTCGGCGCCAGCATCTCGGTGGCGAAAGCGCGCGCGGCGTCGCGGATCATCCGCTGGTCTTCGGTGTAAAGCTCGTCCATGGCGCTGCTGTCTCCCGCGGCCGCCGGGTGCGACCGTCCTTGCGTTTCGATGCAACAAGTGTAGGCAAGCGCGCGCGACTGTTCGATGCTCGCGTCGCTCATTTACACTGAGCGTTTTTGCCACACCGGCGGCACGATGAAGCAGGAAGACAAGGGAACCGTCGCGATCAGCCTCGTCGCTTACAGCGTCGCGCTCGCCACCCGGCGCGGCATCGCGGCCGAGCCGCTGCTCGCGCAGGCCGGCATCGCGCCCGCGCTGCTCGGGCAGCCGCGCGCACGTGTATCCGCGCAGCAATACGGCGCGCTGTGGAACGCGATCGCGCGCGCGCTCGACGACGAGTTTTTCGGGCAGGATCGCCACCCGATGCGCAGCGGCAGCTTCATCGCGATGAGCCAGGCCGCGCTGTCCGCGCGCGACGGGCTGCACGCGATGGCGCGCGCGGTGAATTTCATGCACTGCGTGCTCGACGACCTGCACGCGGAGCTCGACGCGAACCCGCAGCGCGTGCGGCTGCGCTTCGTGCACCGCAACAACGGTGCGACACCCGCGATGTTCACGTACGCAACCTATTTCATCATCGTCTACGGGCTCACCTGCTGGCTGATCGGGCGGCGCATCCCGCTGCTGCATGCGAGCTTCCGCTGCGACACGCCGCCCGCCGATCACGAATACCCGTCGATGTTCTGCGACGACATGCGCTTCAACGAGCCCGATTCGTATGTCGATTTCGATCCCGAATTCGCGACGCTGCCGGTCGTGCAGAACGCGAAGACGCTGAAGACGTTCCTGCGCAACGCGCCGGCCAGTTTCATCGTCAAGTACCGCAACCCGAACGCGCTCGCGCAGCGGGTGCGCGCGGTGCTGCGCGGGATGCCGCCCGCCGCGTGGCCGGGCGCGGGCGGGATGGCCGCGCGGCTGCACGTGGCCGAGGCCACGCTGCGCCGCAAGCTGCACCAGGAAGGCCATGCGTACCAGTCGATCAAGGACGCGCTGCGGCGCGATCTCGCGTTCGAGGCGCTGGCCGACCCTGCTCGCACGATCGCCGACGTCGCGGCCGCGACCGGCTTCGCGGAACCGAGCGCGTTCTACCGTGCGTTTCGCAAATGGAGCGGGCGCAGTCCGGCCGACTATCGCGACGAAGTGCTGGCGCGAGGCGGCGGCGCGGGCTGAATCCGGCCCCGGCTTCGCGCTTTGCGCCGAAACCGCCTAATCTTTAAGCATCGGGCCAACGCCCTTTCCGCGAGCCGGACGGCGTGCGACTGTGCGCCGCCCGGACGCCCCGATGCGCCTCCACCGTCACGGGCCGTCGCCGGCGCCTGCCGCGCCAGACGGCCGCCCCCGTCACCCGCTGTCCGCGCGGGTCGCGCGCGCCGCGCTGTTCGCGGCGCTGCTCGTCGTATGTGCGGCCGTCGCCGCAGCGCCGCCCGCCGCCGCACCCGCAGCCGCGCGCCCGGTCGTCGTGATCCCCATCAACGGCGCGATCGGGCCGGCCAGCGCCGACTTCATCGTTCGCTCGCTCGATCGCGCCGCACGCGAGCACGCGCCGCTCGCGATCCTGCAGCTCGACACGCCCGGCGGCCTCGACACGTCGATGCGGCAGATCATCAAGGCCATCCTCGGCTCGCCGGTGCCGGTCGCCGCATTCGTCGCGCCGGGCGGCGCGCGGGCCGCGAGCGCGGGCACCTACATCGTCTATGCGAGCCACTTCGCGGCAATGGCGCCCGGCACCAATCTCGGCGCGGCGTCGCCCGTGCAGTTCGGCATCGGCGGCGGCGCGCCGGCGCCGGGCACCAACCCCGCTGCGCCGCGAGCACCGCCGGCCGGGACGCCGGGTGCATCGGGAGCCTCGGGTACGGCGCCGGCCGCGCTGCCGACCGACACGCAATCGACCGAAATCCGCAAGGCGATGCAGGACTCCGCCGCCTACATCCGCGGCCTCGCGCAGTTGCGCGGGCGCAATGCCGAATGGGCCGAGCGCGCGGTGCGCGAGGCCGTCAGCCTGTCGGCGACCGAGGCGCGCGCGCAGCACGTCGTCGACCTGATCGCGCAGGATCCGGCCGACCTCGCGCGCCAGCTCGACGGCCACAGCGCGACGACCACCGCCGGCACACTGCGGCTCGCGACCGCGCATGCGCCGCTCGTCGTGGTCCTGCCCGACTGGCGCAGCCGCTTCCTGTCGATCATCACCGATCCGAATGTCGCGCTGATCCTGCTGACGATCGGCATCTACGGCCTCTTCTTCGAGTTCGCGAACCCCGGCTTCGTGCTGCCGGGCGTCGCCGGCACGATCTGCCTGCTGATCGGGCTGTTCGCGATGCAGTTGCTGCCGATCAGCTATGCGGGCCTCGGCCTCGTGCTGCTCGGTCTGGGTTGCCTGGTCGCGGAGGCGTTCCTGCCGACCTTCGGCGTGCTCGGTTTCGGCGGAATCGTGTCGTTCACGATCGGCGCGCTGATGCTGATCGATACCGAAGTGCCCGGCTACGGGATTCCGTGGCCCGTGATCGCGAGCCTCGCGCTCGGCGGCGGGCTGCTCGTCGCCGGCGTGTCGAGCGTCGCGCTGAGCGCACGGCGGCGCCCGGTCGTGACAGGCGCCGAAGCGATGGTCGGCAGCATCGGCGAAGTGCTCGACGACGGCCTGCGCGCCGACCAGCCGCACGGCGCGGCCGGCCCC